>NZ_JBUOIV010000044.1:0-39550 GCF_055467485.1 Desulfosarcina sp.
TCGCCGAAGCCTCCACCACCGGCCACGGCACCAACATCATCTCCGGCCTGGCCGTCTCCATGCAGGCGACTGCCGCACCGGTGCTGACCATCTGCCTGGCCATCTTCCTGGCCAGCAAATTCGGTGGTCTCTACGGCATCGCCATGGCGGCCATGTCCATGCTTTCCATGACCGGTATGGTCATTGCCATCGATGCCTACGGCCCCATTACCGACAACGCCGGCGGTATCGCTGAAATGGCCGGCATGGACGAGAGCGTCCGTGCCGTCACCGATCCGCTGGATGCCGTCGGCAACACCACCAAGGCCGTTACCAAAGGTTACGCCATCGGTTCCGCCGGTCTGGCCGCTCTGGTGCTGTTTGCCGCCTACGTCATGGAGTTCTCGATCCAGGGTGCTGAAAAAGCAATTAAATTTGATCTTTCCGACGTGAACGTAATCATCGGTCTGTTCATCGGCGGTCTGCTGCCCTACCTGTTCGCCTCCATCGCCATGAAGGCCGTCGGTAATGCCGGCGGGGCTGTGGTCGAGGAAGTTCGCCGCCAGTTCCGCGAAATTCCGGGCATCATGGAAGGTACCGCCAAGCCGGATTACGGCGCTTGCGTGGACATCGTCACCAAGTTCGCCCTTAAAGAAATGCTGGTTCCCGCACTGCTGCCCGTGGTTGCTCCCCTGCTGGTGGGCTTCCTGCTGGGCAAAGTCGCCCTCGGCGGCCTGCTCATCGGTTCCATCGTTACGGGTGTCTTCGTGGCCCTGTCCATGACCACCGGTGGCGCTGCCTGGGACAATGCCAAAAAATATATCGAAGATGGCCACCTGGGCGGCAAGGGCTCCGATGCCCATAAAGCTGCCGTTACCGGCGACACCGTCGGCGATCCCTACAAGGATACCGCCGGCCCGGCCGTCAACCCGATGATTAAGATTCTCAACGTGGTGGCCCTGCTGATGGTTCCGTTCCTGATGTAGCCACCATAGCGGGTTTATCCCGCAACTGTTCTTGGTTTTAAAAGGATTGGCGCCAGCCGGCGCCAATCCTTTTTTTATTGATTATTGACCGGTGCAGTGGTATATTCTGCTATTCCATATGGTTATTATTTGTCCCCCCCCAGCATGCAGTGGAGGGCCTCTCCTTACGGAATTCATTGTTAAACTGATCGCCTGGAACACCCGGTTTTCGCCCCGGGAGAGCAGCCCCGCTCAAGGTGGTTATAACCCCTGATCACTGGTACCCACATGGCAGATAAATCGGTCAAGGACAGCCCAAAAAGCTCGGCAACCCATAAACGTTTCAAGGTTGGTGATCTTGCCGTATACCCGGCTCACGGCGTCGGTCGCATCGAATCCATCGAAACCAAGGTCGTGAACGGTGAAGAGCACGACTTTTACATCATGAAAGTCATCGAAAACTCCATGGTGATCATGATTCCCACCTGGAACGTGGACTCGGTCGGCTTGCGGGACGTGATCCAGAAAAAAGAGATCCCTAAGATTTTCGATGTGATGCGTTCCCGGCAGGAACAACCCATGGACAACCAGACCTGGAATCGGCGCTACCGGGAGTATATGGAAAAGATCAAAACCGGTTCACTGTTTGAAGTCGCTGAGGTCTACAGGGACCTGTCCCTGTTGAAGTTGACCAAAGACCTCTCTTTTGGAGAGCGCAAACTTTACGACACCGCCCAGAATCTGCTCGTCAAAGAGTTGTCTACAGCCAAGAATAAAAAGGAAAAGGCAATTATCGACGAGATTGAAGCGCTGTTCAAATCCGATGAGGCCTGATTGTTTCGCCCATGTCCAACCCACCATCGTCCTTCACCTTCCGCGTTGATCATGCGCAGGCGGGGGGGCGTCTGGACGCTCTGGTCGCCTCCGAAGTCGATTACTGTTCACGCTCATTTGCCGCCACGCTGATCCGGCAGGGGTGCATTTCAGTTGACGGGGTGTCCAGAAAACCCGGCTATGCGGTAAAGGCCGGAGAGGTCGTTTGCGGAACGATCGCTCCAGCGGAAACGACATCCTTCCTTCCGGAGAATATCCGCCTTCACATCCTTTATGAGGACCCTGACCTGATAGTGGTGAACAAGGCACCGGGGATGGTTGTTCACCCGGCACCGGGGCACCGCTCGGGGACCCTGGTGAATGCCTTGATGCACCATTGCCCGGACCTGGCGGGCATTTCCGGAAGCCTTCGGCCGGGAATTGTCCACCGCCTGGACAAAGACACCTCCGGTGCGCTGGTTGTGGCCAAAAACAGCCGCGCCATGCATCATCTGGCAGCCCAGTTCAAATCAAGGGCGGTACGCAAACAATACCTGGCGCTGGTTTACGGCATTCCAGGCAATCACACGGGCAGCATAGACGAACCCATCGGCCGTCATCCGGTCGATCGGAAAAAGATGTCGGTTACCACCCACACCCCCCGTTCGGCGCTGACCTTCTGGCGGGTGATCGAGACGTTTACAAAGGCCTGTTTGTTGGAACTCGACATCCGCACAGGACGGACCCATCAGATACGGGTGCATTGTAAAACCATGGGTCACCCGGTAATCGGGGACCCGGTGTACGGCAACCGAGGCGATAAAAAAAGACTGGCCTCGATTTTGCCCGAGCTGGATCAGGCTGCCGGGGTGCCGGATCGACAGATGCTGCACGCCTGGCGGCTTTCATTCAGCCATCCAGTGACCGACGAACGGATGACGATGGAAGCGCCGCTACCTTCTGATATGCGTGTGTTGGTCGACCAGTTCAGGCAAGCGTCTTCGTAATTTGGGGGTAAAGGTTACGTTCAGCTTATGATTCCTTGAGAACCCAAGCCGGGTCGACCTAAACTTGCTCTACCGTTGCTGGCCATCGATATTCTAACCGGCAGCCTTTCACGATAGTGAGAATAACCAGGTGGAGACCCGGTTTCAGCTAATCCGGGTCTCCCGGTTGCAAGACATTATCCGGCGGTTACTGCAATCTGGCGGGGAATCGCCTTTTCTGCCTTTGGCAGGATCAGGCGCAGTACTCCATCTTCGAGCTTGGCTTCGATCTTGCTTTGATCGACCAGTTCGGAGAGGGTGAACTGTCGGTAATAGCGGCCGATTTCAAACTCGATGAGCACATCCGATTCATTTTTGCCCTCGAACGGCTTGACCCCACCGGAAATGCTCAATACGCTGTCATTCAAATCGATGCTGACATCATCAGGAGCCACACCAGGCATATCCGCCAGCAGGGTAATCTGCCTTTCATTTTCAAAGATATCCACGTCCGGTGTGAAGACGACGCCGGGCCTGGTTTGTTCGGCAGGACTGGCCACCTCCTGCTTTTCCTTTACTTGAAGCGATTTTGATTCAGTCATTTTATATCCCTCCTTTGCACTAACGGTTCTCAATGGACGGTTATCTGTTTCGGTTTGGCGGCTTCTGATTTACCTATAGTCACCGTCAGGACCCCATTGACCATCTTGGCATCCACGTTGTCCGCATCGATGTCACCGGGCAGCCCGATCACCCGAGAAAATTTACCGGCTTCACGCTCTTTTCGATGGTAACGGATGTTGTCACCTTCGGACGAGATCGTGCGCTCGCCGGATATCGTCAGGTTTCTACCATTCACCTGGATGTTCAGCGCACTGGCCTTGATACCGGGAAGCTCCGCGCGGACATAGTACTTGTCCTTGTCTTCGGTGAGATTGACCGCCGGAAAAACCCTGGCGGACAGCCAGTGCAACCCCGGTCTACCGAGTACGGCCTGGGTCAACCGGTTCATCTGGCGGGACATATGCTCCATATCGGCAAACGGATGTTGCCAACCCACTGATGGAAAATCGAAAAGTCTTCTCGCGACCATGGCTCATTCCTCCTTTATTTGGTGTTGGAAATCGTTTGTTGACGGGAGATCTTTCCCCTTTTAGCGAACTTGACCATAATTGTTAGGCGCTTTTTACTTCGATCCGCTTCACGTTTGCAGGCTGCGCTGCAGTCCTGGGCAAGGTGATCGTCAATACGCCGTTTTTAAAGGTTGCCGCCACACCTTCCTGGTCGGCATCGTCGGGTAGCGACAGCACCCGCTGGAAAGCCCCGAAGCTCCGTTCCATGCGATAGTAATTTTTGCCGCTCTCTTCCTTTTCATGTTTTTTCTCGCCGCTGATGGTCAGGGTGTCGTTGGCGATCTCGACTTTGACATCGTTTTCATCAACACCGGGCACCTCAACCGCAATGGTATAGGCTTTCTCGGTGGCACTCAGATCCAACGTCGGTTTAATTATTTGATCGTTCATGTGCGGCAGCAAAGGTCTGTTGAACCCGAAAGGTGCACGTTCGAAACCACGAAAGGCCTGGTCGAAAAGGCGGTCGATGTCCTGGTGGAACCGGGATAGTGACCCGCTGAGGTCTTGGCTCCGAGCCTGTGCCTGCGACCGTCGCACGGGCACTGCCTTGCCGGCGTCCTCTTCTTCCTTGTTGAACCAATTCCATGGAATCCATTTCTTCATGTTCATGCTATACCTCCATTGGCGAAAAATTACTCAAATAAATTTGGGTAAAAAGTAATGTAAAAAATGTACCTGTCAAGGGGGTCAGTATTTTTCTCTGAAAAATTTCAACCATATGATAATATAGATATAAAATTGACTTAGAATTGGTGGTACAGGAAGATTAAAAACCCTATAAGCTGGATAAATTTGATGCAACATGCAACGTCATCAGATGTAAAAGATCATCTTTATGTTGGATAATCAGGTAAATATGACCTGCCAAGATCATCCGTCCAAGCTTGCAAAGGTGAAAAAATAATATTATTTATTAAATTACTAATACACAGAAAAGTCATACGATAATGTTTCAGGAGGTGAATCTGATGAACCAAGCAAAATCTGAAGACGGCAATCCAGCGACATACTCGTTGAACCGTTTTGCGGACCTGCTGGGAAAAAAGTCGGTGAAAGCCACCTTCAGGTTGAGACCGGAAGTGATTTCGGTCCTCAGCATCCTGTCCAATCATCTAGGTATCAAGCAAAAGTCGTTGTTCGACCATCTGATGGAAGATGCGGATGCGCTGCATGCGATTGCCGGAACGTCCGTACCCGGAACTTTCGACAAGGATAGACGCATTCGCAAAACCCTGGTCCTGAGCCAAAAATCCCTGTCTGCGCTGAAGGCAGCGGCTGAACGGTATTCTGCCTCGCAGGACGACATTGTTGAATGGTTGATTCAGCGACTGCTGCCTGTTTTCGAAAAAGAGCGCCGGCGACAAGGCAAGCGTGAGAACGCATTGATCAAAATCAGGGAACATTTCAGCCAGGCAAAACCACTCATGCATGAAATCAGGCGGCTGGTGGGAGAGGATGATTCGCTTTATCAGTCGATTCAAGCGGTGATGCGATCATACGAAAAAGCCTTCGCGGATATTGAAACACTTGTCGGCAATGGCAAACGGATATCCGAATTCCCGATCGAATCCTTGATGCGGAGTGAATCGGGACGATAGACCCAAGACCAATATCCGGGGGGGAATGACCTGCACGATTTCAACAAGGGGACACCCTTCATGGCAGCAGGTCGAATCGCGATGACAAGCAGATTTTTAACTCGATGGGTGATGCGGAATCAACATCCTATGTGCAACCTTGCACCGATTCGGTCATGGGTTATATTTTCGGTGGAATTCTTCTCCTGACCAGTAAGGAAGGACGATCATCGGGTGCGCTTGTGTGAATATTCGACGGATTTGAAGCCTTTACAAGAGCTTTTTCAGCCACCTTGGCCAAGGAAAGTCGGGCAGGAGAGATCAGGGTGGATTACACCACCGGCAGGCGATATGAGAGCCAGGAATTATGGCATTTCAAGATGGCTTAGAGGCAGATCGAAATGTATCGTGATCGGATGATCGAACTGGGAAGGCATTGCTGCCGGACAAACATCGAAGGAGGCTAAAGCAGACATCACCAATAGATATGTTGACATAATGTTGATTCCGGACATTTGTGTAAAATGGAACGAGATACACTGGGATTGGCTGATGACAGCCTGGTTATTGAAAAGATAAAGCGCCATTGCATGGCGGCCATCGCCGACCTGCTGATCCTATCGCACGTTTTTTGTGCAAAAAAGGCATGTAAAATAGACTCGATCGGATACCAAGCCGCCAATCTGTTGCTTGAGCAGGGTGCCGGTGCGATCGCAATCGCCGCTACCCTTGAAAGCCTGCCCACTCCTTTTGTCCCCCCACAGAGTACTTCCATCTGGATGACAAGCAATCTCCTCTGCTGGCCGGTGTTCGACGGCTGCTGGACGGCAACAGTCCTTGGAGTATAGCGCGCTCTGCGGTGTCGGTGAACACTTTCCGTATGACCCGCCGACTGACAGGTGGCGTTCGGCAAGGCCTGATACATGAGTAGGGGGCATTCGCTTGAGGCGCAATCGTTCACCGTGTGTTTCAGGCCGCTTTGATGGTCATCTCAATTCCGCCCCAAGATGACGCCTGCAATCAGGGATAATGTCCATTCAGGCAGAACATTCTTCTCGGATGCCGCACGCAGGGCCCAATCGGCCTCCTTTTTAGTGTTGTCTCCGCACACCTCGGCCGCATGCGCAAACACCGGCAGCGGGCAGCGCTCAATAAAAAACGGTGCAACCCGGTTGGCGCACCGTTTAATGTTCTCACTCAGCAGAATGTCAGGCGGCGTTCTGGCCCTTTTGGTCAATAACGTCAGGGTCGTAACAAATCCGGCAGCAATTGAGGCAGCGGCTGGATTCGTGCCTGGCGTCGGCCTCTGAGATCACCTGGTCCACCTCGATCATGGAGTCGATGCGTTCGGCCACCGGCAATTCGGGCATGGGCGTCCGGGGCGACTTGACCACGCCGGGAACCGTCTCGAACAGGGATTCGGGGATATGCCGCTTGCGCAGGGAGCGTGGGGACCCCTTGATCTCCTCACCGGTGATGTACTGATGGATCGAGCGGGCCGCCCGGCGCCCGCCGCCGATGGCGTCCACCACCAAAGACGGGCCGGTGGCCACGTCGCCGCCGGTAAACAGGTAGGGTACGCTGCACTGCAGAGTTTCCGGATCGTTGTCAAAGGTGTTCCAGCGGGTGATGGCGATGTTTTCCTTGTCCGTTTCCTTTTCCATGAAACTGATATCCGGCTGCTGGCTGATGGCGGATATAACCATATCCACGTCGAGAATCGTTTCCGACCCTTCGATGGGCACCGGCCGACGCCGGCCGCTGGCATCGGGCTCACCCAGTTTCATCTGCAGGTATTCCAACCCCTTGACATTGCCGTTGCCGTCGTCGATCACCCGTGTGGGAGCGGCCAGGAACTGGAATTTGATGCCTTCGTGTTCGGCGGCCACGATTTCCACTTCGTTGGCGGGCATCTCTTTGCGTGTCCGCCGATAGACGATATAGACCTCTTCGCAACCCAGGCGAAGGAGTGTACGCACGCAGTCGATGGCCGAGTTGCCGCCGCCGACCACCGCCGCCCTTCTGCCGATGGGAACCTTTTTGTCCGGTGAATTGGCCACTGCGGAGAGGAAGTTGATGCCCTGCGAGACCCCCTTTAGATCTTCACCCTTGATGCCGAGGGTATAGTCCTTCCAGGCACCGATGCCCATGAAGATGGCCTCGTAACCGTCGTCACGCAGACTCTGGATGGTAAAATCCTTGCCGAGAATGGTGTTGTAGTGCACGTCGATACCCAGGTTCAGGATGCCTTCGATCTCCCAATCCAGCACCTCGTCGGGCAACCGATATTCGGGAATGCCGTAACGAGTGATGCCGCCCAGCTTGGACATGGCCTCGTAGATCGTGGGATGGTGGCCCAAGCGCCTTAAAAAGTAGGCGCAGCTGACGCCGGCCGGTCCGCCGCCGATGATGGCCACCCGCTTGCCGGTATCCGGTGCGCAGGGGATGGGGTATCGCCGGCCGCTGTTCATTTCGTAGTCGGCCACGAAGCGTTTGAGCTGGTTGATGGAGACCGCCTCATCCTCGATTTCGCGGCGGCAGTAATTCTCGCAGGGATGGGGGCACACCCGGCCGCACGACAGCAGCAGGGGGTTGCGTTCACGGATGGTGTTGACGGCGCCCTGGTAGTCGCCTTCCTTGATCAGGCGAATGTATTTGGGGATGTCGATCTCGGCCGGGCAGGTCTGCTGGCAGGGGGCCAGGGCATGGTCCTCCTGGTTGAAGACCAGCAGGCGCTGGGACATGGTTTTGACTGAAATCAGCCCCTTGGGGCAGGCCGTTTGACAGGCGCCGCAGCCCACACATTTGAATTCGTCGATCACCGGAAACCCCTTCGGGCCCATGTGGATGGCATCGAATTGACAGGATTGGACGCAATCCCCCATGCCCATGCAGCCGATGGAGCAGACCCGTTTGCCCCCGTAAAGGGCGGTCATGGCTGCGCAAGTCATGGCGCCGTTGTAGATGAACTTGTCATCGGCGCGGTTGCCGCCGGAACATGAATTGAGGGATTTCAACGGCTCGGCCGTACCCGGATCCACGCCCATGACAGCGGCGATATTGATGGCTGCTTCCGAGTCGGCAACCACGCAGACGCCGGGGCCGGCCTTGCCTTCGACGACGCCAACGGCAGCCGCGCTGCATCCGGCAAAGCCGCAGCCGCCGCAGTTGGCGCCTGCCATGAAATACTCCACTTCGGCGATGCGCGGATCTTCATAGACGTAAAAGACTTTGGAGGCGACACTGAGGATAATGCCGCAGGTTGCGCCAATGCCCAGCATGACGAGGATAGCGATGGTCACGAAAACCTCCTTGATTCGAGATCGATGATTCGCTTTGAAGCGGGGGTCAATCCATTCAACTTTGCTGAATGATTCGGCAATGGTTGTTGTGCTGCATCTTTATTGCCGTGGGTCAAACCGCTATAAAAAAACCGTTTGGAAATCGGGCGCTCCAAACGGTTTTCGTAGGTCAGCCTTTTGTGTTGCTCCCGTCAAGCACCCGATACAAGCACTTACACCATACCGCGAAAAGCATAGAAGCTCAGCGAAATAACGCCGGCGGTGATCAGCGCGATGGAGGTGTCCTGTAAGGGTTTGGGTACACGGGCCAGCAGGATTCGTTCGCGCAATCCGGCGAAAATGATCAGGGCCAGGCCGAAACCGGCTGCATATCCAAAGGAGGTGACCAATGCCGGTAAAAACCCAAGCTCCTTGTCAATGTTGAGTACGCACACACCGAACACGGCGCAGTTGGTCGTGATCAACGGCAGAAAAATACCTAACCCGGCATAAAGGGCGGGTATGCTTTTTTTCAGGAACATTTCGACAAACTGCACCAGGGACGCGATTACCAGAATAAATGCAATGGTTCGCAGGAACACCAGTTTGTTGGGCACCAGCAGGTAATTGAAGATCAGCCAGGTCATCACACCGGCCATAACCAACACGAAGATCACGGCCATGGCCATGCCCATGGCGGTTTCCATCTTCTTGGAGGTTCCCAAAAACGGGCAGTTGCCCAGAAACTGCGCCAGCAGAATGTTGTTGACGAAAATGGTGGCGATGATGATTTCAATATATTCCATGGTAGCTTAATTCCTCCCGCTATTTGCTGGGGATCAGGTTCATCGCGCAGAGCAATAATCCCAGGATCACAAATGCCCCCGGGGCCTGGACGGCAAAACCGAACGGTTCGAATGAGGCCCCGAAGATATTGGCGACATCCCAATGAATCAGTCCGAAAACGTCCCCCTTCAAGGAACCGGTTCCGATCAGTTCACGTACAGTACCCAACAACCCCAACGCCCAAGTGAATCCCAGCCCGATTCCCAATCCGTCGGCAGTCGACTTGAGGACGCCGTTTTTCGAGGCAAACGCCTCGGCGCGGCCCAGGACGATACAGTTGACCACGATCAGAGGGATAAACACGCCCAGGTCTTGGAAAAGGGTGTAGGCAAAGGCCTGCATCATCTGCTCGACCACGATGACGAAAGTGGCGATGATGATGATGAAGCAAGCGATGCGCACCTTGGCGGGGATGACCTTCCTCAGCAGGCTGACCAGGATGTTTGAACAGAGCAGGACGAAGGTGGTTGCCAGTCCCATGCCGATTCCGTTTTTCAAGGAAGTGGTCACTCCCAATACCGGACAGAGACCGAGAACCAAACGGAAGGGCGGGACCTCTTTCCATAGGCCCTTGGTAAATTCAGAAGCGAACGATTTGGCCATTGAGTAAACTCCTTTACTTGCCCATGCCTTTGATTTGTTCTTCCAGCTTCGGTTTCAGCCTAGTGTAAGTCTCGATGGCATTGTTGACCCCGGTGCACACGGCCCGTGAAGTGATTGTGGCCCCGCTCAGGGCGCTGATCTGGCCGCCGTCGGTGGTGACGCCGAAGGGGCTGCTGATGGATTTGCCAGCGAATTGGGCGGCAAAGCTGGGATCGTCTTTGGCCCTGGCACCCAGGCCGGGGGTCTCTTTATGGGTGGTTACGGCCATGCCGCGCAGGGTGTCCTCCGCCATGTTGATGGCAACCACCATACCGACCTGGTCCCCATACCCGCTGGCGCTGGCTTCGACCACGACGGTATCGGCTGCACCGCCGAATACACCCACGAAGATGTTGCGTTCCGTATCACCGTCAGCGATCTTGAATCGGTCTGCAACGGGGTCGTTTTCGGCTGCTTTCAGCATCTGCCGGATGGCGGGTCCTTTGACCAGGTTCATCACATTGTTCTCAATCTTGGGTTTGGCCCATTCCTCCAGCCCTTTCAGGCCGCCGCCTGAAATGACACTGAGAATGGTCAACACCACAACCATTTTGATCATTTCACCCATGTCACGCCACCTTTCCAATTGCCTTGGGTCTGATCTTGTCGACCAGCGGATTTATCAGGTTGATCAGGAGAATCGCGAAGATTACGCCATCCACATAGGCACCGATGTTGCGGATCAGGACCGTCATCACACCGCCAATAGCGCCGTAGACAAGCATGGGAATGAAGTTGACCGGTGAGGATGAGGATTCGGTGGCCAGGAAAAAGGCTCCGATCAGGGTGTATCCGGTAAGCAGGTGAAACGCCGGCGGGGCGTAGCGGACCGGATCGGACATATTGAACAGCATGGCGCTGATGAAGACGCCGACGATAAAAGCGATGCTGATTTCCCAGCGGATGATTCCCCGAAGGATGAGGTAGATACCGCCGATGGCGATGGCCAAACCGCAGGAACTGCCCAGCCCGCCCACCTGCCGTCCCATGAACAGGTCAATGGGGTTGAGGTTTTCAACGGCCGCCGGGCCGAAGGCTTTCAGGGCGGCCAGCGGGTCGGTCGTGGAAGGGAAGTCGAGTGAGAAGTTGACCAGTGCGGCGTCGAAATCGAGATGGTTTTTGTAGGACACCATTAAAATAGCGATTGCCAGGGCCACCGGATTGAACGGGTTGGCACCGATACCGCCGAATATCTGCATGCCGATGACGATGGCCAAAAAGGTACCGATGAGGACGAGCCACCAGGGGGCCGATGCGGGAAGCACCATGGCGATCAGCAATCCGATCAGGGCGGCATTGCCGTTACCTACGGTAACCGGCCGTTTGCTGGCGTAGTTGAGCAGCAGTTCCCAGAGGATCGCCGAGGCAATGGCCAGGCTGATGACGCCCAGCGCCGGGGCGCCATAGTAGGCGATTCCCACGCAAGCGGCGGGGAGGGCGGCGATCATGGTGTGGTAGCTTCGCTCGGGAATCCCGCTGCCGTCATGCCAGAACGGTGCGTGGGATACGATTAGCGTTTTCTTACTGTTCATTCATCTCCTCCGCAGATGTGATCCGGCCGATTTCGTATTTTGCCAGTTTGATATACTGATAGATGGGAATGCGCGACACGCAGACGTAGCTGCACAGGCCGCACTCGATGCACGAGTAGAGGTCGTACAGGTCGGCGCCTTCATTATACTGTCCGGCCTCCAGGAAGCGGACGAGCAGGTTTACCGGCACGTTGGCCGGACAGATGCGCACGCAATCACCGCAGTTGATGCACGGATAGTCGCTGTAAAGGGGGATGACGCTTTTGTCCTGCACCAGGATGGCGTCCGTATCCGCTCCTATGGGCAGGTCTTCGCTGTAGATGGCGTTGCCGGTCATGGGACCGCCGAAGATAATTTTGTCTTTGTCGTTGACCTGAACGTCGAAGGTCTTGAGCAGCACTCCCACTGGTGTTCCCACCCGCGCCCGGGCCAGGTGTTTGGTTCCGCGTTTGTCGATCACCGCAACCGTCTTCTCAACGGGCAGGTGGCCCGAAGAAAAGGCCTGGCCGATAGCGGCAACGGCTTCGGCGCGGATGAAGTGAACGCCCATGGATGCCATGCCCTTTTCGTCGGGCAGTCTCCCGGTCAGGTGGTACAGGACCATGAGCGGCTGTGCAAAGGGATATTGTGAGGGCACCGCCTGGATCCGGGCGTCAAGGTGGCCCGAGTAGTTCTGTACACTCTCTTCCGGAATGACGATGACGATGTCTTCGATGCCCGTGGCTTTCCTCAGGATTTCGATGCCCGCATTGACCGCTTCAGCATTCTTTTTGAACACGAACAGGCTGGTGTCGATTAGCAGATCGGCATTGCCGCCGTAGATGACGATGGTGTGCACAGGGTTGCGTTCGTCCATCAGCGGGCTGATGTCCGGTTCTCCGGGGCAGGTGGCCAGATAGCGGTTGAGGGTCTCCAAGGATGGCTCTTGGCTGGCGTCGGCAAACTCGGTATCAGGGGTGTCGCTTCCTTCGGCCTTGATGGTGACGGCGGTCCAGGCCCGTCCGTAGTCGGCCAGGAAAGGGGCGATGGCGCAGACGGTGCCGGTAACCGACGAGATGGCGCAGATGTCATCGCCTTCATTGAGCACCAGCCGCTGGCCGGTTTTTACCGGTGTGCCCACTTTGAGGCTGCTGCCGGTCCGCTTCAGTTCCTGCTTGATGTAAAGGGTGACCGTTTCCGGTGTCGGGATGGCCACCGGATCGGCGACGGCGCCGGTGGCCAGTTCGTAGTGGAAGGTAGGTTTGGACAGACCGAAGAATGATCGTTTTCGCATAGCTCAACCTTTTGTTAGGGCCGCGGTGATAAATGATATCGTAGAAACAGATCCATGAACGCTACCCGCTCGTTTACAGGACGTGACATTGTGAGCAGTTTTCAGAGCCGGACTGCGGTCCTTTTTCAAACTGTTCGTGGCATTCGATGCACTGCATGTGGAACGAGTCCGCACGTGACACCATTTCCGTATCTTCAATGTCGCTTTCATCGTGGCAGTCCAGGCATCGTTCCGGCTTGGACCCGTCTTCTGCCGGCGCCTGATGGCACTCCCCACAGGCGATCAGGGCGCTGTCGTCATCGCTGGGATGATGGTGGCAGTCAAAGCAGGATGCCCCGTAACCGGAAGCTGCGGTGTGCGTCTGGTGGTCAAAAAGGACTTTTCCGGCATTGGTCTGGTACATGATCCGAATGGGTTCATCGGGCGCTTTGGCCGGGAAGGCGGCATAACAGATAATACCGACAAGCAACAGGTGGATTGCCAGACCGTAAGCAAACAGCAACTGTTTCTTCGACGTCATGTGGTCTCGATCCTCTTTGGAGTTGGGTTGTAATGCACGCGTGGGTAGAAAAAATCAAACCATCGACTATCATAATGCACAAAACCTTTCAAGGCTTTATTTGGTAGGAACCAACCTGCTGAAAAGAATACGGAATGGGTCGTTTCAGGCGGTGAGAAATTGGCCGGTTTGGGCCGTCCACCGCCGGGTCTTCCCGCCTCGCGGCGAAGCCGGTCAACGGGCGAGATTGGCCGGAAGATCGATGGGGTTCGTCATCTCGGCAGGTGCTCCAGCCGGAGACTCTGGGGAGCGTAAAGGATACTGCCGGTTGTCGGTGAAACGGGTCTTCCCGCCGTTGCGGTAATGGTTCGACCGGCGGTTAACGGGTGGTGGGCGATTGGACCGAAGGGAACCGTGAGGTGTCCGTGTGGGGCAGGAACCTGGCGGCAGAGAAGCGGTTCATAAAGTCCTGATTGACGTTCAACTCCATGTAGGTGATGACGTCGCGGATTTGATTGACACGGTCGAAGCACGCGGGATTTTCCAGCACCCGCGTGGCGCCGCCCAGCGAGCTGTTGCCCAGGCTTTGGTAACGGGCCAGGGGCAGGTCAGGGATCATACCGATGGTGATGGCGGACGCGGGATCGATATAGGCGCCAAAGGTGCCGGCCACATAAAAGGTTTCCAGATCCCTCTGCTGTATGCCCACGCTTGCGGTGATGGTTTCCAGGATGGTGTACATGGCGGCCTTGGAGCGGACCAGGCTGTCCAGGTCCGCCTGGGTGACGCCAAGATCGTGGCCTGTGGCCGACTGGCCGGCAGGAACGATCGTCAAATACCCCAGCCCATCTTTCAGTGTAAAACGGTTCCCACAGCGTTCGGGTAACAGTTTTCCCCGGATATCGATCATTCCCGACCGGAACAGGGCGGCGGCCAGGTCGATGACCCCGGAACCACAGATTCCCCGGGGCGGCTGGTCGTCGATGGTGTGGATATTGAAAGCCATTGAATCCGGATCGATGGCGATGCGGTCGATGACGCCCGGGCCGGCCGTGGTTCCCATGCGCGTAACCCCACCCTCCAGGGCAGGGCCGGCCGCTCCGGCGCAGGCCATCATCCAGTTGCGGTTGCCCAGGACCACTTCCGCATTGGTGCCCACATCCACGAGGATGGCCGTATCTTCCCGCAGGTCCAGGTCACAGTAAAGGATGCCCGCAATCAGGTCGCCGCCGAAGTAGCTGCCCACATTGGGAAAAACCAGCGCCCTTGCGGTGGGGTGAACGTCAAGGCCCATCTCCACCGCCGCGATTACGCCGGGCCGGTTGACCACCGGGATATACGGTTCCCGGATCATCCAGCGGGGGTTGAGACCGATCAGCAAATGGGTCATGGCCGTGTTGCCGGCAATTGATATCAGGTGGATGTTTACGCGGGAGATGCCGCATCGGTCGCAAAGAACCCGCAACGCATCGTTGATGCCGTCGACGATGAGGCGGTTGAGCTGTTTCAGGCCGTCGGTTTTTTCCACGTGGTGGATGCGGGCCAGCACATCGGGACCGATGGCGATCTGGGGGTTGTCGAACACCGATTCTCCCAGGTGTGCGCCTGTGGAAAGATCGATGATGCGTAGCACCACGCGGGTGGTGCCCAGATCAACAGCCAGGCCGCACAGGGGAGCAGTGCTGTCCGGTGCGGTCAGGTGGACCAGGATACCGTTGCCCCCGCCATCTTTGAAAAGCACGGCGGTGGCTCGGAAATTCCATTCCCGCAGCCTGTCGGGCAACTGTCTCAAAAGGTCCAGATCCATGCGGAGGATCCGGGTCCCCAGCGACTTTTTCAATGCCTCCGCCAACCGGTCGGTGTCGGCGATGTTGTCCCCTAGCGAAGGAGGGGACAGGGTGACCGCTTTCACCCAGCGGTTGTCATGCGTCTGCGTCATGGAATCGTTCACCGGTTCGGGTTTTGAAGGTTCAGGGTTGTCAGGTGGATGGCAATCGCCGCCGGATGGCCTTCAGCAGGCGAGGCATGATGCTGCCGGCACCGCCCAGCAGGGGCAGGTCGCTGACGCGCGAGGTGAACGGCGTGGGTTCGGGATTGATCTCGATAATGAAGGCGCCGCTGTCCTTGGCAATGAACGGCATGGTGGCCGCCGGCTGTACCGTGGCCGAGGTGCCGATCACCAGCATGACGTCGCAGGCTGCCGACACCTGCTGGGATCGGACCAACGCGTCGCGGGGGATCATCTCCCCGAAAAAAATACAGTCGGGTCGGAGGATTCCGCCGCAGCTGCATCGCGGTGGAATCTGCGCCAGATCCACCTGTGAGGTCTCGATGCTCCGGTTGCAGTCCAGGCAGGATTGCCAGGCAAAACTGCCGTGGAATTCAATGACGTCGCTGCTGCCCGCCATCTGGTGCAGGCCGTCCACATTCTGGGTAATGACGGTCTTCAGGATGCCGAGCCGCTCCAGATCGACCAGCCCGGCATGTCCGGGGTTGGGCCGGGCCGTGTCCAACACGGTCTTCATGTCTTTGATCAGCACGTTCCACACGGTTGCGGGATCGTCCAGAAAGGCATCGATATGGGCGACTTTCATGGGGTCGATCTTTTCCCACAGGCCGCCTTTGCCTCGAAATGGTGGAATACCGCTTTCCACGGAGATTCCGGCACCGGTGAGTGCCACTGCGGACTTGGCTTTGGATAGAATGTCTGCGGCGTGTTCGATCGGTTCGATCATGGTGGTATGATTCAGTGCCAATCTTCAAGACTTAACACCTTACAAGGTAAAGGTCATGTCCGTACCGACGGCGAAGCATTCCAGCGTCTGGCCCTTGGCGGTGATGATCTGCCGGCAGTGTTTCACGATCGCATCCATCTGGGCGTCGGTGCGCTCCTGGTTCAGGTGAAACAGGCCGAGGCGCTTGACCCCTGCGGCAAATGCCAGCCGCAGGGTGTCGGTGTAGGAGGAATGCCCCCATTCGATGAGTTTGCGATACTCGGCCTCGGTATACTCTCCGTCGTGAATAAGCAGATCCGCTCCGGAACAAAATTCCACATATTTCTGAAACGGCAACCCGCCTGGATGAACGAATCCCAATTCGTTGTCCGTAAGGAATACGAAGGTCTTCCCGTTTTCGATGAACTTATAGCCCTTGCCGGTATTGGGATGGCTGATGGGAATGGGCACCACGGTTGCCGACCCGATCTGAAACTCCGCCGGATGACCTTCCTCCCAGACAATCTTCGCCTTGAGGTCTGAATATCGGACCGGAAAATTGGGTGGCGCCATCACCTTGGAAAACATGCTCTCCATGAACTTCTTGTGGAACGGCGCGCGGTGCATGTGAATCTCGGTCCGGCTGAGAAACAGAGGTTTGAAGAACGGGAACCCCATGAGGTGATCCCAGTGGCCGTGGGTGAGCAAAAAATTGTAGCGGTAACGGTCCTGATCGATGAGATGGTTTCCCAGGCGCCGGATGCCGGTTCCTGCATCCACGATGATGATGTCGTCGCTGTCCGTGTGGATGTCTATGCAGGTGGTATCACCGCCGTACTTGATATACTCTTTTCCGGAGACGGGTATTGACCCTCTGGAGCCCCAGCACGTGATGACCATGGTCAGTCCTTTTTATCTCCGCGTCAAAACGATGCACCGTAGAAGGTGTGCCAGATGCCGTCTTGATCCCACCGGCGAATAATTTCGACAGGAAGATCGGCCAGCGTCGATTCGATATGGGCGGCTTCGCTGCGCATCAGCCCGGACAGAATGAAGCGCTTTTTCTTCAGAAAACCCGAAGTGCCAATCAGGTTTTTCATGACGTCGTAATGTATGTTGGTTACCACAAGATCGCTCGTAAAGTCCATAAATTTCTCGGCATCCCCTTGTGCCACGAGTATCCGCTGCGACAGGCCGTTGAGCGTCACGTTTTTTTGCGCCGTGCGCGCGGCCAGCAGGGTCAGGTCGGCGGCCAGGACTTTAGGGCAGCCCATCCGGGCCGCCGCCAGGGCCAACAGGCCGGTGCCCGTACCCAGGTCCAGGGTGCTACGAATGGCGGTGTCTTCGAAAGCCAGTTGGAGCGCCTCCAGGCAGTCCCGGGTGGTGGGGTGGGTGCCGGTGCCGAAAACGACTCCCGGGTCGAGGATGATCGTCGTTTCGTCGTTTTTCCTGTCTGCCTCGAACCACGGGGGGATGATGTCAAATCGGCCGATGCGGCATGGCACGATGTCGTCGCCCTGCCACTGCTCGTAGGTCATGTGGTAGTGGTCCAGCAGTTCAATGTCCGCCAGACGGTTGACGGCTGCCTCCACCAGGTCCAAGTTGGGTCGAGTGAAAAAGAGAAATGAGAATTCTCCCTCTTCCCAACAGCCAATGTAATGTTCCGGACAGAAGGGCCTGTCCGGACGGAACCGCCCGGACAGGTAGTAGATGTAAAGGTTCCGATAAGGGTTGGACGCAACGGGTGCGGGCACCATTTTCGCTGACCGCCTATGGCTTTTTCGGCAGCTTGTCCAGGTACCAATCCATGGGATTGATCAGTTTGAAGCCCAGCGCAGTCATTTTTTTCTTGACCTTTGACACGTTGTTGGTGAGCAGGTAGGGAAATACCGCCCGTTTGCCCTCATCCCAGGTCCGCGCCACCAGAATGCTGCCGAATGAGATGTTCTCTTCGGTGATGGCATCCACGATCTTTTTCATCTGACCGATTTTTTCTTCCACTTCGATGCCCACCAGCGTGCCGGGCTGGCCGATGCCCAGGACATTGATGAACGCCCGCAGCAGGTCCCTCACGGACAAGATCCCCTGGAGTTTGCCCTCGTCGTCCACCACCGGAAAGGCGCCCACTTTTTCCTTTTGGATCATCAGCAAGGCGTCCTGGATGGTGTACATGGGCGGGATGGTCTTGGGATTGCGGGTCATGATGTCTTCCACCTTCAGGTGGGCCAGTTTTTCCCGCTCCTGAGCGATGCCTTTTTCCTTGATCATCCTGTAGGGCATGACACTGCGGATATCCCGGTCTGTGACGATGCCGATCAATCGGTTGTCGGCGTCCACGATGGGCAGGTGGCGAATGCCGTTGGCCGCCATTTTTTCCTGCGCTTCAAAAACGGATGCATCCTTATCGATAGTGATGACCTGTGAAACCATGGATCGGCTGACAAACATGTTGTAATCCTCCAAACAATCAGTGGTGAGTGTCCTTTTTTAGATGAACATCCGAAAAGGCAACCATAATAGAATCTGCCAACCGTGTTCAACCATTGAGAAGAATCCTGACGTGGTTGGCGGCCAGTTCCCCCAACCGATCCAGACAGTAGCCTCCTTCCAGTACCGACATCACCCGACCGGCGGCATACTGGTTGCCCAATTTCATGATGGTTTCCATGATCCAGGAATACCCTTCGGTGGACAGGTTGATGTCAGACATGTCGTCGTCACGGTGACCGTCGAAGCCGGTGGAGACGATGATCACTTCCGGCTTGAACCGTTCAAAAGCCGGCACCAGATCGTTCAGGATCAACTGTTCGTAGATGTCGTCCCCCTGGCCGGGCAATACCAATGAATTTTTCGTAAACCCCTGACCGTCTCCAGTGCCTTCCTCGAATTCGCGGCCGGTTCCCGGAAAGGCGAAGGAGGGGTGCTGGTGAATGGAGTAGTAGAATACCGTGGGGTCCTGTTCGAAAATGTGCTGGGTGCCGTTGCCGTGGTGAACGTCGGAGTCGATGATGCCCACCCGCTTGATGCCGTGCTCCATCTGCAGGTAGCGGGCGGCAATGGCCACATTGTTGAAATAGCAGAATCCCATGGCCTGGTCCCGCTCGGCATGGTGGCCGGGAGGGCGGACGGCACAGAAAGCGTTGTCGAGCTCTCCCTCCATGATCCGCCGGGCGGTGTCCAGGATGCCCCCCACGGCCAGGTAAGCGGTTTCGTAGGTGTCCACACACATCTGGTTGTCGGGATAGTCGAAGGTCCGGTTGCCGGACAGGCAGACTTCTTCGAAGCGACGGATGTAGTTGGGGTCGTGGACGGTTTCAACCCAATTGCGGTCGGCACGAACCGCCGGAATGAGGGTCAGCTGGTCAAGCAGCCCGGCTTCCTTGATGCCGTTGTAAACCGCGATGAGCCGGTCGGCCATCTCCGGGTGATAGGGTCCCGTGTCGTGAAGCAGATACCTGTTGTCATGCAAATAGCCGGTTCTCTTCATAGGCTTCCTTTTCCGGTGGGTCCGGGGTCCACAAGATGTTGAAGAATCGGTTCGCCTGGCCGTTCGGTGTCAGCATACGACTCAACATGCGCATCGATTGCCGATGACCGGCATGTTTCCTGCGAATGCTGTCTTGTCCGGCCTGCGCTGACGATGTTTTTCATACACCCTGTATGGGTTTGCAAGCGGTTTCAACTGCCGGTACGGTTCAATACGGGCGTAAGGGGGCACGCGATCGCTCCAGATCAGGGCACGATTTTGTCGAAGATGGCGTAGGCCGCATTCAGGGCCGGATTGCCCTCTTCGAGGTCGATGGTGGGACGGCCGTCCTTATCGAATTCATAAACCTGCTCGTCATCCGGGATGACGCCGGCCAGTTCCAGGCCGTCGCCCGCGATCATTTCCTTGACCACGTCGGCCGGATCGCTCTTGGCCTGGTTGATGATGATGTAGCTTTTATCCACACCGATGTTCAGGTCTTTGGCCAGCTTGTGGATGCGCAGCCCCGCCTGCAGACCGCGGCGGGATGTGTCGGTGACGATCAGAAGGACATCCACGTTCTTGGTGGTCAGCCGGCTCAAGTGCTCCATGCCGGCCTCGTTGTCCATGACCACGTAGGGGTAATTGCCGGACAGCCGCTCCAGGAAACCGGTCAACAGGGTGTTGGCGGCGCAGTAGCAACCGGCTCCTTCGGGCTGGCCCATGACCACCAGGTCGAAGCCCTGCTGTTCCATGACGGCCTGTTCGAGCCGCATGGACATGAATACATCCTTGGTCATGCCGCTGGGCACGATGCCCTTTTTCATCTCCTCGCGGGCATTGCCCAGGGTGTCGGTTACTTCCAGACCCAGGATTTCGTTCAGGTTGGCATTGGCATCGGCATCGACGGCCAGCACGGGGGTTTTGCCCCGGCTGACCAGATATTTGATCAACATGCCGGAGACGGTGGTTTTCCCGGTTCCCCCTTTTCCGGCCATGGCGATGGATACAGGCATGATTGTGCACTCCTTTGTTCGGTTGGTATTTGTGTCCGGGCGGCCAATCAGCGCCGGACGACCCACAAATCATTAAGCCAGTTGGGGAAAACAGTCAAGGAGATTGTCCCGTGCGCTTTTTCACGCCCATCGGTCACTTCGGGCGTCAAAATGCCGCTCTTACCCGCAGCGATCGAACGGGCCACTCTGATGGCGGATCGCCGGAATCTGGTGTAAAGCAAACACCTTGCTAAGACAGGGGCCTTGTGCTAAATTCCCGTCATCGTTCCCCGATCAGATGACGGGTCAGCCGGATCGGCCTGCCGATCAGCCCTTTCCCGTCACGATATAAGACTCAGCACTCAGCAGCCTGCGCGCGCGTTGCCCCCGGTTGCGATTATCCTAATTATCAATGAAGGAGACACCGATGTTTGATTTGGTCAGAAAGAGCATGCTTGCCGGCGTCGGCCTCGCCCTCAAGGCCTGGGATGAAGTTGAGGATCTGGCCAAGGAAGTGGCCGAGCAGAGCAAGATGACGGAAAAGGAAGGCCGTAAGTTCATTGACGAACTGCAGGACCGCTACGATGACGCCCAGAAGAAACTGGAAGAGCGGGTGGAAAAGAGCGTCAAGGAGCTGCTCAAGAAGGCCGACGTGGTAACCCAGGACGAACTCAAGGGGTTGAAAAAAGAGATCCGCGACCTGAAGAAGCTGGTCAGCAGCCGGGCCGAAGAAGAAACGTCCTGATGCGGCCCGCATGATCAGCATACGCAAAATCGGTGTGATCGGTCGCACCTACCGAAACCTGAACCGCTACCGGCAGATCCTGGCGGTGTTATTCAAATACGGTTTCGATGATATCGTGGAACTTCTGAAGATCGATCAGTACATCGAGATCGGTCTTCAAGTGATCTCCCGTAAACGCGGCGAGCGGGTTGAACGCCTCTCCCGCGCGGTGCGGGTGAGGCTGGCCATTGAAGAATTGGGCCCCACCTACATCAAGATGGGCCAGATTCTTTCCACCCGTCCGGACCTGGTGCCTGTGGATTTCGTCCGCGAACTGGCCAAGTTGCAGGACAAGGTTCCCGCCTTCCCCTTTTCCGATGTCACCCGCATTATCCACGAGGAGACCGGCCGGCCGGCCGATGCATTCTTCGACCGGTTGGATCCCGAGCCACTGGCATCGGCATCCATCGGACAGGTTCACCGGGCCTGCCTCAAAGACGGCGAAAACGTCGCCGTCAAAGTCCAGCGACCGGGGATCCGCAAGCTGGTTGAGGTGGACCTGGAGATCATGCTCCACTTGGCCACCCTTGCCGAACGGCACATCGAAGAGTTGGCCCACCATCGTCCGGTGAAGATCGTCGAGGAGTTCGCCCGCTCCATCGAAAAAGAGATGGACTACACACTGGAAGCCACCAGCATGGAACGCGTCTCCAGAGTGTTTCTTCACGACGAGTCCGTTTATATTCCGAAGGTCTACCGGGAAGCTACCACCGAACGAGTATTGACCACCGAATTCGTGGACGGCATCAAGGTCTCCCTGCTGAATCGTCTGGACGAGAATGGCTACGATCGCCAACTGATCACCCGTCGCGGCGCCGACATCCTGCTGACCCAGATTTTCGAACACGGTTTTTTTCACGCCGATCCCCACCCCGGTAATCTCTTCGTCCTTCCCAACAACGTCATCTGTCTGCTGGATTTCGGCATGATGGGCACTGTGGACCGCAACACCCGTGAGGCTTTCGTGGAACTGGTGGATGCCGTGGTTCGCCGCGACGAACCGCGCACCACCCAGGTGATGCTCAAGCTGACCCTCTGGGAGGAAGAACCCGACCTGCGCCTGCTTGGCAAGGATGTGGCCGACTTCATGGGGGAGCACCTTTACAAACCGCTCAAGGACATCCAGATCGGCAAGCTGCTCCACCACCTGCTCGAACTAGCCGCCCAACACCGGTTGCGCATTCCGCCGGAGATTTTTTTGATGATGAAGGCGCTCAGCACGGTCGAAGGGGTGGGCCTGATGCTGGATCCCGATTTCGACATGATCGCCCACGCCGAGCCTTTTATCCGGCAGGTCAAGCTCTCGCGTTTTTCCGCTGAGCGCCTGGGCAGCGATGCCGTGAGTATCTTCGCCCAGTACATGGATTTCATCCAGGAGTTCCCCAAGGACCTGCTGGAGATCACCCGCACCATCCGCCAGAAGAAGTTCACCTTCATGCTGGATCTGAAAAGCATGGAGAGTATGCTCTCCACCCACGATCAGATCAGCAACCGCATCTCCTTTTCGATCATCATCGCTGCACTGATTATCGGCTCCGCCCTCATTGTCATTTCCAAGACCCCGCCGTTGTTCTACGGCATTTCACTCATCGGCATCATCGGTTTTCTGGCCGCCGCCGTCATGGGGATCTGGCTGCTGGTGGCGATTGTCAAGAAGGGCCGTCTCTGATCAACAGCAAGCGACCGGCTGCTTGGCTCCGGTCTGGTTTGCCCCGCCGTCTGCAAACGCTCCAACGGCGACCACCCTCACCCTTCCATATCGGGGGGGCGCTTCACCAACCGACACGCTAAGTAGCGCGCTGCCCTGGGTTGCAATGCCTTAGGGAAACGTTGGTCGATGTCCTACCAGGATTTGGTCCTGTGAAAACAAAATATTTGCTTGACAATCATAACGCACTGCATCATATTGGCGGGTATAACGCAATGCGTTATCACGGGCAGCGGTCCAGCGGGCTGCAAGCAACAGGCAGCCCACCACCAAATGGATAGAAAAACAAGGAGATTGACCATGGCACAGGTAAAGACCAAAAAAGGCAGCAAGAAAAAGAGCACGGCCAAGCCCCGCTTTTACGTGGTCGACACGGCGGTGAAAGCCCGCCGCCGGGTGAGCGACAAGCTGGAAGATTACAGTGAGGCCTATATTTACCGTCCGATCAAAAGCGGCAGGGCGTGGGTGGCGGATTTGAAGAAGGCGCCGCGCCGGACGCTCGAAGGGTTGCTGGAAGACGGCAAGGCGATGATCACGGACCTGAACGAAGAGACCCGTTCGACGGTGGGCGGTATGATCAAGGATGGCAAGGCGTTTTTGACCAAAGCCGGCCAGGCCCCCCGTCAGACCCTCGGTGGCGTCTTGGACGACGGCCGGTCGCTGATCGACGACCTGCGCGACGACGCCCGCAGCCGCATGGCGGATTTGAAGGCGGATGCCCGTTCCCTGATCGAGGGGGTCGGCAAGGATGCGCGCCTGGCCGTGGATGAGGTGGTTGCCGGCGGCCGGCAGGCGCTGGACAAGGTGCCGGGCAAGCGGAAGATGGAGAAAGAGGTGAGGATGCGGATCCGTAAGCTTCCGGCCCGGCTCAACCTGCCCAGCAAGAAGGATATCGATGGACTGTCGCGTCGGGTCGGCGCCCTCAACAAAAAGGTCGACGCGCTCCAGCGCGCGGTCGCCGCCTGAAATCGTACATAGCCTGCGGGCCGACCCTAGCTGCGGTCTGCCGGCTTGATGGAATCCAGCCGGCGGATACCCCACGCCGGGTCAAACCGGCCCGGCGTGGTCGTCGTTACCGGCAGTCTCGTTCACTTTCCGCCGATCTTGCCGGAATCATCCACTGAGACCTCGAATCGTGGAAACAACTCTGCCTGCGATGAGCCAACAGAGGACGCGGAAATGGACTGCGTCCCTGCGGCGACGGCATTTTGCGATTCACCCCGGTAAGACGTCAGCCAATTGGGGTTGCATATTTTCGAACATCATATATTCTGAACCATGAGGTTTTTCGTTGTATGTTCCTGAACCGCCCCGGCGGGCGTCTTTCCCCCCGCTTTCGGCGTGGAAAATCTTCACTCTGCTTATGGCGACTGCCACCCGATCCGAATGCACCACGATTAGCAGGAAACAGAGCCTGGCAAAGGCATTTCGTCTGAATCAACGAGGAGAAACGCAATGGCTGAACGCATGTCCAATGCCGACAATTTTTGGCTCAGCATGGATGAACCCACCAACCTGATGGTGATCACCGGCTTCATGGAGTTCAACAAACCACTCGACTTTAATCGACTTTACGCCACCATCGACAGCCGCTTGGCATCGTTTCCACGGTTTCAAAGAAGAATCGTTCAGCCAAAATCAGGTATCGGGGTTCCTAGTTGGGAGGCGGATAAACATTTTGACCTTAGATCCCATCTGCAGCGAATCGCCCTTCCGGCGCCGGGCGATAAAGCCGAACTGCAGGCGATGATTGCCAATTTGGCGGTGGCCCCCCTGGATCCTCACAAGCCGCTGTGGCAGGTTCATTTAATAGAAAATTATGCCGACGGCTGCGTCCTTTTTTTCAGGATTCACCATTGCATCACCGACGGCATTGCCGGAATATACCTGTTGCTCTCGATGGCCGACCAAGACCCCGATGCGCCCTGGCCGAAAAGCCGACCAGAGAAAAAACCGAAACACTTTTCTCTGGCCGCGCTGCTCCCCATTGAATCGATGATCAACACGGCCACGAAGTCCTTCAGTAGTGCCGAGAAATTCGGCCGGAAGGCGATCAACGAGCTGGAAAAAGTGTTTTCCGACCCCGCGCATATAAAGCAACTGGGCAAGCAATACGGTTGTATACCCACAGATTTCGCCTCGGTACTTTCCAAATACATGATCATGAGTACCGATCCCAATAGCGCTTTCAAAGGCAAGCTGGGTGTGCGCAAGCGCGTGGCATGGACGGAGCCCATGTCCTTGGATAAAATCAAAACGGTGGGACGCGCGATCAGCACGGCCACGCTCAATGATGTCCTCATTGCCACGGTAACCGGCGCCATGCGTCGCTACTTGAAAAGCCGCAACACCCGGGTCAACGAGCTCGATCTGAGGGTCACCGTACCCGTCAACATCCGCAAGCCGGGCACCGAGTTCGAGCTGGGAAACAAGTTCAGCCTCGTTTTTCTACCCCTGCCGGTGCATCTGAAAGATCCGATCCTGCGCCTCAAAGAGGTCAAAAGACGCATGGATCAACTCAAAAGCTCACCGGATCCCATGATCAATTTTGCACTTCTCAGCGCCATGGGCTATCTGCCGCCGGCACTGGCCAAAAGAGCGTCGGCATTTTTTGGAAATAAGGCCTCGGGCGTATTGACCAACGTTCCGGGCCCACGCCAGCCGCTCTACCTTGCCGGTCAGAAGATCGAAAATTTCATGTTCTGGGTGCCCCGTTCGGGAAAGATCGGACTCGGGATCAGCATATTCAGCTATGATGGAAAAGTGACCGTCGGGGTGGCGTCGGACGAGGGCCTGATGCCCGATCCGGAGATTCTGCTGGAAGGGTTTGAGGATGAGTTCAACAGCCTGCTGGCGCTGGTCCAGTCAGGAAAGGTCTACGATGAACCATTAGTGCTGCATGACCGCTACCAGGAGGCCCGTTCCGCTGTCGAGACGGAAACAATGGCAGAAAGCGGAGCACCCAAGACGCTGCCTTCATGTAAAGGCCTCACCAAAAACGGCCGGCCGTGTAAAAACCGGGCGCTCTCCGATTCGGATTACTGCGGCATCCACCGCCAACAGGGGGCGGAAGAGACCCAGATCCATGATGTGGCCCGGATCATGCGGGAGTTAACGCGTTAACCCTTGTCGGCGGTCTTGTGACCGAATTCGGCAGCCGTTGGCAGGAAAGGAACCGACATGCTTCCAGACTATTTCGAATTTTCGCTTCCGACAAAATTGGTCTACGGTATCGATATTTTGGCCAGCCTTGGCGAAACGGTCAAACCGTTTGGAAAACGCAAAGCGATCCTGGTGACCGATGAAATCCTGGTCAACACCGGCCTGGTCGATAAAGTCAAAAACGGATTCAAAGGGACATCCATCAAGATTGCGGCGACCTTTGACCAGGTGCCGCCTAATTCCACGATCGATACAGTTGAAAAATGTGCCGCCCTGTCAACAACGAAGGGCTGCGATATGTTTATTGCCGTCGGGGGGGGCAGCGTGATCGATACCGCCAAGGTGGCCAATCTCTTGGCAGTCAAAGGGGGCAGACTTCAGGATCACATGGGCGCCTATCTTCTCGGCAGCGGTGAGACCCTCCTGCCGGCCATCGTCGTGCCGACAACCGCCGGAACCGGGTCGGAGGTCACCAAGGTGGCTGTGATCGCCGATCCGCAAAACGATGTCAAGCTGCCCTTTGCCGAAGCTCAGTTTTTGCCGGACTTGGCCATTCTGGATCCCACCATGACGGCCTCCATGCCGGGAAAACTGACAGCCATGACTGGTATGGACGCCCTTACCCATGCCATTGAGGCCTATGTCGACAAGGAGTGGTCGCCGGCGTCAGACGCCCTGGCGCTTCACGCGATCACCCTTATCTCAGGAAACATCCTGCAAGCCTGCGCCAAACCCGACGACCTGCAAGCGCGGGGCGCCATGCAGGTGGGCAGTTTTTTAGCAGGCGTCGCTTTTTCCCACTCCATGGTCGGGATGGTGCACGGCATTGCCCATGCCCTCGGCGGCGTTTATCACATCCCCCATGGCTTGGCCAACGCCCTCATCCTGCCGGAAGTCATGGCCTACAATCTTGAGGCCCGGGTCGACCGTTACGCGGATATCGCCGTCGCCATGGGGATTTCCTTCCCCCAGGTGGTGAACCAGAGCCGAAGCCTGTTGAACTCGTCACGACTCGACGTCTTCTCCAAACTCGCCAACCTGTCCGCGGTTGATTCACTCAAGGAGCTCGTTGCGACTACTTCTCACCAAGCCCGCAACAAACTCGCCACGGCAATCGGCAACTTCAGGTTTATCGACACATGGGTTCGCGGGCAGGCCGCCCAGGCGGCCGTGGAGAAGATCAGATGTCTCAATCAGCAGCTGTCCTATCTGACCAAGATGCCCCTGAATTTGAAAGACGCAGGCATTTCCGACAACCTGGCAAGGCTCGATCAGGTCGCGACGGTCGCCATGGAGGACGGCGCCATGCTCTACAACCCGGTTGAACCGGAACGCGGGGCGGTTATTGAAATTATCAAGCGGGCCTACCACGCCAAACCGACGCCGCTACCTGTGTCGAAGGCGGATTTGCGACCCCTGGCCACCGTGCGATCCGGCAAACCGGTGACCCAGGTTTTCAAGGACGCCAAGATGCTCTATGAGATTTTGGTGGAGTTCTATGAAATGTTGAAGAATACCCCCGAGATCGGACCCAAGCTGGCTCAGAGCAACCTGTGCGTCCAATTCAGGTATCAAAAGCCATCGGCGGTGATCACCATCGATGCCACCGGCGACGATTTGAAGATCGTCAAAGGCGAGTTCGATGGAACACCGGAGGTGGTCTTGACCATGAATGCCGATTTCGCCCATGCCTTCTGGCACGGCAAGGCCAATCTGGTTAGTGCACTGACCCGACGGCAGGTGAAGGCCAAGGGCAATGTCCCCAAGACCATCAAGCTGCTTCCGATACTCAAACCAAGCTATGCGCTCTATCCGAAATTCCTGGCAGATAAGGGATTGCGTCATCTGGTGATGAATTAACAGCTATTTTAACCGTTTAAGGCTGTTGAAAAACGTGATGAGCGCAGGCAAGACAAGGCAAAATTCGGCGAGAAAGCGCAGTTTATGATTGATAAATGAGCATTTGGAGCCGAATTTTAACGACGTATGGCCAAGCGCAATGGTTTTTCAACAGTCTGTTAGCCCAGTTGGCGACGGGCGTTGCGATAGCCTTCATCGATCAGCCGGTTTACCTGGCGGGTAGAAAAGTTGAGCAGGGACGCAAAACCCAGCATCTGGGACGGTGCGACCACCGAGATTCTTGGTTGCGGGCTGGATGTTGAGCCTTCGATTCCATTGAAAAACGGCATGGTGGTCTGGTACGAGCCGATCAAAAAGTGCTCAAAAACCAGTTCCAACCCTTCCCGAAGGGATGACGGCGGCGGCAGGAGCCGATGTCCGACCGGTGACAACAGGACCACGATAATCTCCTCCACCTTCCTTTCCAGGGCGATGAACAGGGGTGAATTGGCCATTACCCCTCCGTCCCAGTGGAGTTCACCGCGAATGGGCTGCCAGGGAAACAGGATGGGCATCGCACTGGAGGCCATCAGATGATCGATCCCGATGACGGCTTGGTTGTAAAGGTGGAGGCGTCCGGTCGACAGGTGAACGGCGCTGATGATGATTTCAATCGGGCTTTGTCGCAGGGCCCTTATATTCAGGTTGCGGACCAGCATGGCACGCAGGGGGGTTGTGTCCAGCACCGACTTCAAGGGTTTTCCGCGCAGCACCGACCTTAAAAATGGGAGGGGCTTGATCCGGTAAACCTCAGATCGGTTATGGGTTCTCCACAGTTCGGCGAGGCGATCGACCGACATGCCCGAACCGATAGCCGCGGCGTTGATAGCGCCAATGGAGGTGCCGCAAATCAGGTCCGGGGTCCAGTTGATTTCCTGCAGGAATTTCCACACACCGACCTGAAATGCACCCCGCGCCCCGCCCCCGGAGAGAATCAATGCTTTTTTCATTGGGTTGACTTTATCGCCGCTCAACTCGACGGGCTGGCCTTGGTCCAAATCTCATCATGCCAGGCGTGTTCACGCGTGTCGACGGTTTCGATGAAATAGTCGATATCGTCGATGGCTCGGAATCCCTCGTAGCCCTCATAGACGAAGTCTATGATTTTACCCATGCCGATGAGATGAGCAGCGGTTCGAACCGTGTTGAGGGAGGCGGCCACGATCCATTTCTTGCTCAATTTATAAAAGACCTGGGTCACTTCCGCACCCAAGCCGATCTGGTAGATCCTCTGGTCGTAGTTGTCAAGGCTGCGATACACCGCTTGATACTGTTCCATGTCCATATCTTCGCCGATACCCATGGCCATCATCTGTTCGACCATGCGGTCATCGAGAAGGTCCGTCAACTCGTGCAATTCGATCACCTTGCTGACGGCCGAGATAATGCCTGAATAGATTTTGCCTCTCAACAATTTGTGCAGTTTTTTAATGCTCGTATCGCGAAATGAGAAATCTTCGGGTGCGTAAAGCTTTTCGAAGAAGAAGTGGCCAATTTTTTCATATTCAGGATCATCCATCAGATCCTTGTATGTTCGACCCAGACGCGCGGATTGAAACTTCTGAAGCGCCCGCTTCAGGCGGACGAATTTCTCATGTTCGGTCTCTCGGTCCATCCGATGGTTTCCTTGTCCCCTTTTCCGGTAAACATGAGCCCATTGTCAATCGGCGCATCGGTTTGATGCGCATAGCAACCGGTTATAACGCATTGCGTTGTGTTTTGGCAGCAATGCCCGATTATGTCAAGCTGATTTTCCTCAGTCGGGCGAAAACCGGTCGGCAGGATATAGCCGGCCGTCAGGCGGATTTTTTACGGGCGGCGGCCTTTTTCGGGCGCGGCTTTTTTTTAGGTGCTGCCTTTGCCTTTTCGAGTTGCTTCACTTTTTTTGAAAGGGCATCCACCTTTGCAGTGAGCGCTGCCAGATGATCGTTCGTGGCCAGGTTCATGGTTTGCAGAACCTCTCCGACCCGTTTGTCGATGCTATCGCTGATCCAGCCCTTGAGGGAGTCGGTATACCCGATGATTTCCTTTTTCAACTTGCCGGCCTCGGCGATGGACAACTCCTTGTTTTTTACCAGGCGGTTGACGAATTGGCTGACTTCATCTTCCGCCATGTTGAATGCGCCCTGCCACAGCGACACGTACTTCTTCGCATAGTCGGTCAATGTGCCGCCGCCCTTGCGCAGCAACTGCATCAGCAGCTGGGAGGACACTGCCTTGTCTTTTTCCTTGTTGTCTCTTCCTATAAGCTGGGAAACAATGGCCGCTGTGATATCTTCGCCGGTGCGGTTGTCGATTACCATTACTTCCTCGCCCTGTTTGATCAGCTCCGAGAGCTGAACCATGGAGATGTAGCGCTTGTCATCCGTATCGTACATTTTGCGGTTGGCGTACTTTTTTATCACATGCATGCTCATATCCCCTTGGGTTGGTCGTTTAACGGGCGCCATTAGTTGAGGCGATCTGCCATCTTTCCAAGCTTTCTCGAGTTTGTCAATTTCAGATTAGTTAAAAAAATGCTTGACAATCATAACGCACTGCATCATATTGGCGGGTATAACGCAATGCGTTATCACGGGCAGCGGTCCAGCGGGCTGCAAGCAACAGGCAGCCCACCACCAAATGGATAGAAAAACAAGGAGATTGACCATGGCACAGGTAAAGACCAAAAAAGGCAGCAAGAAAAAGAGCACGGCCAAGCCCCGCTTTTACGTGGTCGACACGGCGGTGAAAGCCCGCCGCCGGGTGAGCGACAAGCTGGAAGATTACAGTGAGGCCTATATTTACCGTCCGATCAAAAGCGGCAGGGCGTGGGTGGCGGATTTGAAGAAGGCGCCGCGCCGGACGCTCGAAGGGTTGCTGGAAGACGGCAAGGCGATGATCACGGACCTGAACGAAGAGACCCGTTCGACGGTGGGCGGTATGATCAAGGATGGCAAGGCGTTTTTGACCAAAGCCGGCCAGGCCCCCCGTCAGACCCTCGGTGGCGTCTTGGACGACGGCCGGTCGCTGATCGACGACCTGCGCGACGACGCCCGCAGCCGCATGGCGGATTTGAAGGCGGATGCCCGTTCCCTGATCGAGGGGGTCGGCAAGGATGCGCGCCTGGCCGTGGATGAGGTGGTTGCCGGCGGCCGGCAGGCGCTGGACAAGGTGCCGGGCAAGCGGAAGATGGAGAAAGAGGTGAGGATGCGGATCCGTAAGCTTCCGGCCCGGCTCAACCTGCCCAGCAAGAAGGATATCGATGGACTGTCGCGTCGGGTCGGCGCCCTCAACAAAAAGGTCGACGCGCTCCAGCGCGCGGTCGCCGCCTGAAATCGGCATTCTATACAACCCAGATCTCTACAAACGCAATAAGGAGCGGATTATGCGGACCATCAAAACGTACGCCAACGGTCGATTCTACGACACCCTCAACAAAAGGTACATGAGCAAGGATCAACTGGCGGCCTTGATCAATAAAAAGGAAGCGGTCAAGATTATCATGCACCAGACCGGCAGCGATGTGACCCAATCTGTGTTGAAGCAGATGACCGCCGTGATGAAGCCTAAAAAAGAGTCCATGCTCAATATAGACCACCTCAGAAAATGGGTTTCCGACCAGGTCGACCGGCGAATTGAAAAAGCCATCGAGTTGATCAACCTGCCCACTAAGGGCCAGGTAAACCGTCTGGCGGCTGAAATTGAAAGACTCGCCAAACAGGTTGACGGGCTGCAGAAACGCCTGGTCGAAACAAAATTGCCTGTGGAACCGCCCCAAACGGTCCGGGCAGAGACGATCAGCGAGCAGACTATCTAAAGGCCATTGCTTTTTTTGCCCCATCGGATATGCTGAACAAGAACCGTCAGCGACGGTTTTGACCAAAGGCAGATCGTGTTGCATCGCTTTCCATGCTCCCGCCTTGCGGCCCTTGCGGGCTGCAAGGCCGGTGGGAGGGTGACCGCGGAGCCGATTCCCGTTGCAGTTCAACCCCTTGCCCGCGGGCCCCTTTCGGGCCGAGATCCCCTCAAGCGGTCCGGGCGTGCCTCAAGCGGACAATCGGAATCCATAACCTTGCACCACCTATTTCCCGGCCAATGAATATGGGTGCCTTTCCAGAAGACCGACCAGGCAGGTTTCATGTCGACCACCGGTGTATCGGTTGCTGCATCTGTTCGGCCATCTCCCCCCGTAACTTTCGGTCCGATCACGAACGCGGATTGGACTATGTCTACAAACAGCCCGTCGGTCCAGAAGAAGAACGATTGTGTGCCGAGGCCATGGACATCTGCCCTGTGGACGCCATCCATCGGTGCGCTTAAACACCCGGTGGCTCGATAAGGCGCAATCGAAAAACGATATGCCACGTCAGGAGGAAACCGTGAAACAAGTGGTCAGCATCAGTTTGGGATCCAGCCAAAAGGACTATGCGTTCAATACCGAATTCCTGGGGCAGGAATTTACCATCAGGCGCCTGGGGACCGATGGCGATCTTGAAAAAGCTGCCGAACTGCTGCTGCGGATGGACAAAGAGGCTGACGCCATCGGGCTCGGTCAAATCAAGTATCCTTATGGGATCGGCCCACGCTACTTGAACAAAACCAAACAGCATAAAATCAGGGACCTGGGCGCTCAGGTGCAAACACCGGTGACCATCGGCAGTGCCTTGCGGGATGTCTCCTTCGAGTGGGCACTGCGCTACATCGAATATAAATTCGGCAACTATTTCAGCAATGCCCGGGTGCTGTTCTTTTCCGGCATGTACAGTTACCGGATTGCCAAGGTCATGTCCGAGTTCACGGACAACTTGACCTTTGCCGACCCGATCCTGGAAAACGGCATTCCCAAATTTATCAACGCCCTCGACGATTTAAAGGCATACGCTCATTCGGCCCACGAAGTGCTGCAATGGGTACCCAGCCAGCGGTTGACCGATTCAGTCATGCCGATCAAGGCGTGGAATGACTATATCCTTCGCAAAGCCATGCAGAAAGCCTCTATCCTCGTCGTTCCCAACTACGGATTCGACAACTACCTGGAGAAGGCCACCCTCGAGGAGTTGGGCGGCAAGACGATCATCTCATCAACCGTGGATGATGATCGGGTGGCCTTTTTGAAAGAGCGCGGCGTGGATGTCATTATCGACACGACGCCTAAAATCCTCGAGCGCGTGGTGGCGCCGAACGTATTGGAAGCCCTGATTCTAGCCGCGCTGGGACGCAAGCGCGATCAGGTGCGTGCGGATGATCTGCTGGAACTCATCAGCGCCCAGAAAATGGATCCACGGGTGGTCTATCCGTCGGGCAGCCCCAAACGCGTCAACCGGTTTGCATTTGTGATCCATCCGCTCTCCAAGGAGTTCCTCAAAAAAGACAAGTCCGTCGAAATGTTGGCCAACTTCACCCCTCCGGCGTTTCTGGATGCAGTCGAAAAAGTGATCGCCTACGCTCCTCCTTGGGTTTATTCCCGTGTGACCGGCATCAAGTCGCCGACCGGCGTGGAAGCAGAAGGTTGGTTGCTGACGGTTGGCGGCACGCCCAAGCAGATGCTGGCCCATGACCCGGAATTTACCTATTCGCGGTTGCTGCAGGCCGCACGCATGGCCAAACGCATGGGTGCTCAGATCATGGGACTGGGCGCCTTTACCAAGGTGGTGGGCGATGCCGGCGTAACGGTGGCCAAGAAAGCCAATATCCCCATTACCACGGGCAACAGCTACAGCGCCTCCGGTGCGCTCTGGGCCGCCGCAGACGCGGTTCGCCGCATGGGGTTGATCAAGATCGAAAAAGGACGACGCATCAATGCCAAAACCATGGTGCTGGGAGCGACCGGGGCCATTGGGTCGGTCTGTTGCCGTCTGCTGGCCAAGGCCTTCGGCGAAATTTATCTGGTCGGCAGAAATACCGCCAAGCTGCTGGCAATGAAAGAATCGATCCTCCGGGAGGACCCGGATGTACAACTGATCGTGACGACCCGTCCCGACAAATATCTGGCCGACATGGATGTGATCGTCACAGCCACGTCGGGCGCGGGTAAAAAGGTTCTGGATATCACCCAAGTCAAGCCGGGCTGCGTCATCACGGATGTGGCGCGCCCCCTGGACCTTTCCCCGGAAGACGTGGCCAAGCGCCCGGACGTACTGGTGATCGAATCGGGAGAGATTGAACTGCCCGGCAGCCCGGAGATGAAAAATATCGGTCTTCCCGACAAAGTGGTCTATGCATGCCTGGCCGAAACGATCGTTTTGGCCCTGGAGGGTCGCTTCGAAGTGTTTACGATCGGCCGGGACATCGAATGGGAAAAGGTGAAGGAGATATATAAACTCGGTCTGAAGCACGGCATGAAGCTGGCCGCCATTTCCGGCGTCAACGGTGTATTTACGGATGATGATATCGCCCGTGTGAAAAAGCTCGCCCTGGAAGCCAGAAATCAACCCATCGCCAGTTAGCGGAGGTTCATGTGAAGCATATCATCCAAATCAGTTTAGGGCCCAGTTTAGACGACAACGAATTCGAAACCGAATTTTTAAACCAACCGTTTTACGTCCAGCGCCTGGGAACCGACGGGGATGTGGAGAGAGCCAACGACCTGCTGCTGAAGTGGAATAAAAAGGCCGATGCCATCGCCTTGGGCGGTATTCGATCCGCCCGATCCATGGTCACGAAAAGCGCTTTGAACCAGGAGGTGACTCGGCTCCTGGACCTCGGTTCCAAACTGGAGACCCCCGTGACATCCGGCGACATGCTCCGGCTGGTCGGCCACGAATGGTCATTGCGCCATATCCAGTTCAAGTTCGGCGGCAACTATTTCAACAACGCCCGCGTACTTTTTTTTTCCGGGAGATCGAGCCGCACCATCGCAAAGGTAATGGCGGAATACAGCGACAACCTGACCTTTGCCGATGCCATGATCGAAAACGGGATCCCCAAGTTAATCGACGGATTGGTGGACCTGAAACGCTACAGCGGTCGCCTTCGGGATGTGCTGGACTGGGTCCCTGGAAAAAGTGTGATCACGGACAGCGAACCGGTGCGTTCGATGATCGACCATATGGTGCGACAGGCGGTTCAGAAATCTCATGTTCTGGTTGTTCCTCATCACAGTTTTTTCAAATACCTGGACCCTTACACCATCGAGGACCTGCATGCCAAAACGGTGATCACGTCCACGGTGTATGACGACCGGATCGATTACCTGAAAGACAAGGGCGTCGACGTGATCATCGATACCACGCCGAAGCTGTTGAGCAATGTCGTTGGCGTGAGCGTTCTGGAAGCGATGCTGCGGGTCGCCTTCGACATCCCCAAGGGTGAAGGCAGCGACGACGAACTGCTCGAGATCATCAGCAACATGCAGATGGAACCGCGCATCATCTACCCTTCCGGGAAACCCAAACGGGTCAACCGGTTCGCCTATGTGATCCATCCGCCGAGCCAGGAATATCTCAAGAAACTCAAACCCATCGAGGTGTTGTCGGACCTGGCCCCGGGTATGATGGACACGATTGAAAAAATCATGGCTTACTCGCCGCCGTTTGTCTACTCCACGGTCAACGGCATTCGATCGGAAACCGGTGTGGAGGCCGAAGGCTGGCTGATTGCCCTTGGCGTGACCCCGGAGCAGATGCAGGCCCACGGACCCGATTTTACCACCAAACGGATCTTGGAGGCGGCCAGGATCGCCAAGAAGATGGGTGCCCAGGTGATGGGAATCGGCCTGCTGCCGAAGGCAATGAAAGACACCAGTCTGGAAGTGGCCAAGCATGCCGTGCTGCCGATCACCACGGGCAACAGCTATTTCGCCTCTTCGGCACTGTGGGCGGGGGCCGAGGCCGTTCGCAAGATGGGGATGACCAAGTTTAAAAACGGGAAACTGTTGCGCGCCAAAACCATGGTCATCGGTGCCACCGGGGCGGTGGGGGTGATTTGTTCACACTTGCTGGCCAAAGCTTTTGAGGAGGTTCACCTGGTCGGCCGCAACATCGCCAAGCTGTTGGCCCTGCAGGAGTCGATTTTAGAGGAAGTCTCCACGGTAAAGCTGCACGTCTCCACCCGGGCGGACAGGAAGCTGAGCGACATGGACATGATCGTGGCCACCAGTTCCGGCGCACGGGACGTGCTGGACATCATGCAGGTCAAGCCCGGCTGCGTGATTACCGATATCAACCTGCCGAGTATTTTCACCAAGGAAAGGGTCGCCAAACGGCCCGATGTGCTGGTGATCCGCGGTGGGGAGATCCGGCTGCCTGGCGATCATGTGGAGATGAGGGATATCGGACTTCCGCCCGGCGTCGTCTACGCGGGACTCGCCGAAACGATCACCCTTGCCTTGGAAGGGCGGTTTGAGGTATTCACGGTGGGTGCTTCGCCCCAGTGGGACAAGGTTCGCGAAATCTATCGACTGGGTCTCAAGCACGGCATGCAACTGGCGGCCATTTCCGGTGTCGATGGGATCTACAGCGAAGAAGAGATCGCCAGGGTCAAGGAACTGGCCATCAAGGAGCGCAAAAGGGCATGATTTTCAAGACGTGGCTAATTCTGAACAGGAGCGCGATCGAGCATGATCTTCAAGACGTGGCGGAATTTGAGCAGCAGCGTGGTGCGATTTTGCGTGAATGACGGTCCGGCCCAGGTGATCAACGGGTGCTACAACGCTTACAGCATGATTTATCGCGGACAGCTCAGTCTCGGGCTACCGGTTTCCAAGGCACTCATCGTCAGCCAGGAGGAGATCAGGAACAGTGCGGTTCAAAAACTTGCATTGGTCCTCTTTCACATCTACCTTTCGGCAACCCGCCAGCAAATCCCGAGGCCGCGTATCAAGCGTGTCATCTCCGACGCGCTTAAAAAGGGGCGTCTTCGGCTGACCGAAAACGCCATCTTCCTGACCGAAGCGCAATTGACCGACCTGTCGCTGAAACGCTTCGGCATCCCGGAACCGGATATGGGCAAGATCCTGGAGATTGCCCGCCGCCGCCGCATCCTGATCGAGTGGCTGCGCACCGAGCCCGGACCGATCTACTTTGAAAGCGAGATCGAAGAGAAAGAGCACAACGGACGCGGCGATTACGAAACCGTTTACTACCGGAACTATACGGACGAAGGCAAAGAGATCGGGTTCCGCCGCATGGTCAGCATCGAAGGTGTCACCGCCGGCGACAACCGGCCGGCCGTGGTGCTGATACCCGGCTTCGCCAACAACAGCAACTGTTTCAACATCAGCGACCGCTACTCCCTGGCCAAGGATATGGCCGACAACGACCAGTGGGTCTACCTGTTCGACCCGCGGGGTGTGGGCGTCAACCAGGGCCGTTTCGATCCCCTTTACACCGTGGACACCATGATCGATTATGACCTGTCCACCCTTGTGCGTTTCATCCATAAACGCAGCTGCGGCAAGCCGTCGGTTCTGGTCGGCCACAGCATGGGTGGGCTGGTCGCCGAGAACATGGTGCTCAACTGGGCGCTGGCCAGCCGGCTGCCGGAAATCGACCATCTCGAGCCCCAACAGAAAGAAGTGCTGGACCAGGTGCTGCCCTCGGCGACGGCGGCGGACTCCTACCTGAAGATGGTGCGCGGCATTGTCTCTTTGGGGTCACCCAAATTTTTTCACAAACAATCCCACGTCTTTTTCCCGACCTCCCTGTGGCTGAATCACCTGTCCCGGACCTTTCGCTTCCGGCAGGTCCCGGTCAAGGAAATCTCCAGGATTCTCACCGAGCTTCCGGTCCTCAAGCAGATCACTCGCCTGATCGCCAATCACAATGTGGGCGATTTGAACTTTTTGATCTCACCGGAAAACCACAGGGACGATAAGTACTTTGTCGAGCGCTACCTGAAAACGGCTACCGAGTCCATCCCTTTGGGACTCGGATTCCAGTGCCTGAAGGCCATCTACAACGGTAAGGGATTCAAGCGCATGGACGGCAGCCGGTTGAACTACTCCGACTGTCTGCCCTGGTTTCCGGAAGACATTCCCGTGTTTCATTTCTGGGGCACCCGTGACAACCTCGTCCCACTGGAAAACCTGCGCTATCGTAAATTTTATCCCCATCAGATCAAAAAGATCTATCACCTGAACGCGACCAGCGATCTCGACAGGATCGATATCACCGCGGAGCGCAGCCAACTGATCGACTTTGTCATCGAAGGCGCCAACCATTTGGATCTGTTGTACGGGAAACTGGCCGATGAGATCGTGACCCCGCTGCTGATGCGGATCATCGAAAAGGTCTGGGGGAATTGGTCTTACGATGGTTCAGGCGCGCACCCGGCTGAAAACCTCAAAGCGGTTGCATCTTGAATCGTTGCACAAGTTAACCGTTTTTTCCCGAAAATCGTCATGCCACAATTGGCTTTACCGCACAGCGGATTGCAATTTCAGCCTAAAAGTAGTGAATAGCGCCCAAGAAGACACCAGACAAAAACCGGACACCCCGGGCATCCTAAATCACGCCATCGTTTGCGGTGTTGAACGGCGCAATATCGTCAATGGGTACCTTTTAGGAATCAGGGTCGCCGGCTAAATGCATGCCAGACTAAAGATGAAATTGTAAAATAAATGCTTTCGAAAGATGCCTGAAACAAGTGTGATTCAAGATCATAAGTGCAGCGTTTTCTATATCTTAATTATCGTTAAAATCTAAAAAGACACAGAAAACCTGACAACTTCTCAGAAAAAGATCTACTTCACTATACAACTCTTGATTGTATTATCTGTAATTTGGCGTTCCTTGGGATAATCTCAATTAACCCCAACTCGGCTGATTGACGCCAAGTAGAACAGTTACGACATGTAATCCCAACCAAATCGGCGATCCAACCGACCACAACATATAGATGATGCGTTAACTTGTTTAAAAATCGATGTATTGGCAAGCAAATATGGAATTTTTGCACGGGTAAATAGTTTGAGTTCTTGTGATCTATTCTGCACTCGTGCGCTTTATGATATTTTCTCACTTAAATTGAGTCCAGCTATTCAAAAACACCCGATCGAAAGGTCTTAAGATAGTTCATGCAGAAATTATCCGCCGGATATGGGCGGTAATAATACCAGTGTATCCCCTGCTTCGAACCGGGCATTTTTTTCGGACCGTCGTCCGTTGATCAAGGAGACATGTCCCTCCTCAGGAATATCGAGCATCCCATGAACATCTCCAAGTGTGGCCCCCGGTGCGAGCGTCAGCTCAAATTTGCTATGATTTCCGGGGGCATACCTTTTAAGATCACCATATAATTGGACGAAGATTTGCATCTTGTCGTTAAGCCAGCCCAAGCCGGTCAAGCACCTAATTTCAGGGCAGGGCGTTGTCTG
>NZ_JBUOIV010000045.1:0-39526 GCF_055467485.1 Desulfosarcina sp.
ATTACATGGTGGAGGGGTCGGCCAACATCTGCAAGTGGATCATCGCCCTGGACCAGCTGGGGTACAGGAAGGCCAACCGGTAGGACGACTTCAGGGATTGGGAATTGAGGGATTCGTGGATCGGCTGCCAGGCGCAAACGACTACTGAACAACGATTTTTGCACGGACGATACCGATTCATAGGGTCGGGCCCCCAACCTACCCTTTCTGGAAAAAACGCCAAAAAAAAGGACGGCTACCGTGAGTAAGGACATCATTGAAAAAACGAAAACGACCGGATCCTTGTACTTTAAGGGGGTCGATGGAGAAAAACCTTTCGAGTTGTGGCGGGCCTTTGACAAGGATCTGGGCAAGGATCTGTCCCTTTTCATTACCGGTAAGCTGTATGCCCGGGAGAAAATACCCCATCCGACACGTCAACTGGTAACGGTGGCCGTGCTGACCGTGCTGTCTCGGCCTGAAGAGCTCAAGCTGCACATTCAGGCTGCATTGAATGTGGGATGCACATCCGGGGATATCGCAGAGGTGATTTTCCAGACCTTCACCTACGGCGGCATCCCTACGGTCAACACCGCATTGAAGGTGCTCAGAGAGGTATTGATGGAAAAGGGCCAGTGGCCTATTGCAGACGAATGATTTAACACCTAAACCGATTGGGGAGTGAAACCATGAAACCCTATTTTGAGAAAATGCCGGTGTTTGGGCGTGAGATGAATGCCGGACAGATCAAAAGTGCCGAAGAGAATGTCAAGCAGATCAGAGACGTCGAAGCCCAGCTGAAAAAGGAAGCGGAGAAGGTCAAGCAGGCCGGTTTCTCAGAGGAAAAGATCAATGCCCGCGGCCAGATGACGGTGTGGCAGCGGTTGAACTATCTGGTGGACCCGGGTACCTGGTGCCCCCTGCACACCCTGTACAACCCGGAGGACAACGAAGAGGGCACCACTAATGTTGTGGACGGTCTGGGCAAGATTTCCGGGAAGTGGGCGGTGATCATCGGTTTCGACAACAAGGTGATGGCCGGTGCCTGGCTGCCCGGTCAATATGAAAATATCCTGCGGGTCACCGACCTCTCCAAACGATTGAATATTCCACTGGTCTGGCTGGTCCACTGCAGCGGCGTAAAGTTGACCGAACAGGAGAAGTTTTACGCCGACCGTCGCGGTGGCGGTACCACTTTTTTCCGCCATGCGGAATTGAACCAGGCAGGCATTCCCATTCTGGCCGCCATCTACGGTACCAATCCGGCGGGCGGCGGGTACCAGGCGATCAGCCCGACGGTCCTGTTCGCCCACAAGGACTGCAACATGGCGGTGGGCGGTGGCGGCATCCTCAGCGGCATGTCACCCAAGGGTTTTTTCGACGAGGAAGGGGCCGAGGCACTGATCAATGCGGCGAAACAATTTAAAGCTAAACCGCCGGGGTCAGTGGATGTCCACTACGACGGCACGGGCTTTTTCAGGTATGTGTACGAGGAGGAGACCCAGGTGCTCGACGGCATCAAGGATTACATGAAGGACATCCCGTCCTATAACCCCAAGTTTTTCCGGGTGGCCCAACCCAAGGCGCCCCTTTTCCCGGCCGATGACATATACAGCCTGGTTCCTTTTAACCAGAAACAGATTTACGACTTCGACCAGGTGCTGGCCCGCATCGTCGATGGCAGCGAGCATATGGAATTCAAACCGGGGTACGGCCCCGAGATCTACACGGGCTTGGTTAAAATCGACGGCTATCTGATGGGCGTCATCGGCAACCGCCAGGGGTGGTTGGGTGAAGGCTACCCGGAATACGCCGACTACCCCGGCATCGGCGGCAAGCTCTACCGCCAGGGCCTGATCAAGATGAACGAGTTCGTCACCCTGTGCGGCCGCGACCGGGTGCCGATCATCTGGTTCCAGGATACGTCTGGTATCGACGTGGGCGATATTGCCGAAAAGGCCGAATTGCTGGGTCTGGGCCAATCCCTGATCTACTCGATCCAATCCACTGACGTGCCCCAGCTGCTGATGGTGTTGCGCAAGGGCACCGCCGCCGCCCATTATGTGATGGGCGGCCCCACGGCCAACCGGCACAATGCCCTGACCTTGGGCGTACCCACGACGGAAATATACGTGATGCACGGGGAGACGGCCGCCGCAGCCAGTTTCTCCCGACGCTTGGTCAAGGAGAAGGGTGCCGGCAAACCCCTGCAGCCGATCATTGACAAGATGAACCAGATGGCCCAGGAGTACCACGATTACTCCCGGCCGAGCTACTGTGCCCGCAAGGGTTTCGTGGACGAAGTGGTCAAGATGTCGGATATCAGGCGCTACCTTGCCGCCTTTGCCGGCTGCGTCTACCAGAATCCCAAATCCATCTGCCCCCAGCACCAGATGCTGACCCCCCGGGTGATCAAAGGTTAAGATGGGCGTGCCCTGAACGCAAATGGCTGGGAAACAACAGGAGGTCTGCAGGCCGAAGGTTAAAACAACGAATAATGAATCGATGGTGCGGCGTATTGCCGATGTGGATTCAACAATGACGTGGGCAACGGCCGGGAACTTTCCCGGCCGTTTTGTTTGTGTCAGTGGTTGTTCGGCGAATACAGGCGCTTGCCCGCTTCGATGTGTTTTTTGGCCGTCCGTCTGTCCAGCCCGCTGATGCGTGCGACGGCCTCGATGGTCTTGTGCCGCTGGTGGAGCATGAGGCAATAGCCGCCGAGGAGGGCTTTCGCATCCAGGGACTGCGCTTGGATACCTTCTATTAACTCGGACGTCAGGCCCGAAGGTAATCGCGGCGCCAACGGCGTGTAGGCGCGCTTGAGCAGTATCCGTCGTACACATTGCTCAAGCTCGCGAACATTGCCCGGCCATGCATAGCTGATTCCCGGTGTGTGGCAGATCTGCGCTTTGACCAGCGTCATCAGTTCAACCGACGGTGCACCGACGATGCGTTCGACAACAACCTCGAGAAGCTCTTCCAATTCGTTGGGGTTTTCATGAATCCGCCTGGCCAGGGGCGGGACCACGATCAGGTCCGAGCACAATCGGTAGTAGAAGTCTTTTCTCATAGCCCGGCCGTTGACCAATTCTTCCGCCGGAAGGTTGGTGGCGGCGATGAGCCGGCCCCGAAACGGCCTGGGGTGGTGATCGCCCACCCGATTGAAAATGCGCTCCTGGATGACCTGGAGCAGTTTGATCTGGACCGGTTCACCGACTTCACCGATTTCGTCCAGAAAAATGGCGCCAAAGGGGCTGCAGCGATCGAAGATACCGGCGTAATCCTCCACCGCGCCGGTGAAGGCACCCTTGCGGTGGCCGAACAATTCCGATTCGATGAGCGTTTCCGGGTATTGGGACAGGTTCAGAGCGATGAATGAGTGGGCAAAACTTTCCTCGAAGCATCCTTTTTTTTCGTCAAAGGGGATATAGCCTGACCGGCCGATGGCCATGGCTGCAGTGCCCTTACCGCTGCCGGTTTCGCCGAGGAGCATGGTTGAAAAATCTTCCATGCGGTTCCACAGGTATCGGTGATAAAGGCCCATGTCGTGGGTGAACACGTTGTTCCACAGGCTTTCCCTGAGCCGGCGCATGCTGTCGCTGCGTCCCTTTAGGTTTTTTTCGATAAAAAAGAAGGCTCGCCTGAGTTGATAGCACATCGCCAGGTAGCGATGGGCCATCTCCCGGTCAAACCCCCAGCCGGTCAAGCGGCCGATGGCCGCGCTGGCAAACGGAACCGGCAGGGAGCGGTCACCGGCCTGCAGTTGATCGACGATCAGCCGGTCGAAACGGTCGGTGAGGCGGTGGAAAATGTCAAACAGAAACGAACTGGTCAACACTTTCCTGTCCGCATCGCCATAGCGGTTTATATTGGCCCGCCCTTCGTTTTCGAGTCTGTCGATACGGCTGCGGACATTTGAAATGGTCTCGTCGAAGCCCCTCACATCGGTCATTTCCGGAAAGAGGCCGGCGATTTCGAGGTCCACGCGTTGTCGGTCGTCACTAAACGGATTGGCATAGACCGCCTGGTGAACCAGGGAGAAGATGCGGCGTTCGGAAGCAGTGAGCTGTTCCATGGGTAATTCCGGGAAAGTCGTTCGGTCCGGTGGCGGTCAATGTTACATTGAATAAATATACATAAATTGAATATCATATAAACATAAATTGAACAAGATCGTTGACTGTAATTAGATGATCAGGTGAGCTGAATCGCGGAAAAATCTATTTAAAACAGGTGATAAACTAAAAACCGCAATTGCGGCATGGGATTTGATAAATGAAGAGGAAACAGGTCATCCGGTTTTTTTCAACCATTTAAATCAAACCTTCGGCCGATCGCCTGTCCACTGCTTATCGCAAGGGATACGAGATATGGAAAAATACCACCAGCCACCCGGTCATCATCCTCAAAAAAAGCCGTCTGCAACGATGCAGTCAACTGCCAACCCCGTTCCTGAGCGTAAAACCGGGCTGCTGCAGCTCATGTCGGCAAGGCGTTTTGCACCTTTTTTCTGGACCCAGTTTTTCGGTGCCTTCAACGACAACGTTTTCAAGAATGCGCTGATGCTGATGATTGCTTTCCAGGCCGGCCAGCATCTGTCCATGGCATCCGACGTAGTCATCAACCTGGCCGCCGGGTTGTTTATCCTTCCCTTTTTTCTATTTTCTGCCACGGCCGGCCAGATCGCCGACAAAATGGAAAAAGCGCTGCTGATCCGCCGGATCAAGATGATCGAGATCGCCATCATGGCCGTGGCGGGATGCGCCTTCTGGACCGGCAGTCTGACAGCCCTGCTGGGGCTCTTGTTTCTCATGGGCACCCAGTCCGCTTTCTTTGGCCCGGTTAAATACAGCATCATGCCCGATCACCTGATGCCGGATGAAATCGTGGGCGGTAACGCCCTGGTGGAAATGGGGACATTCATTTCCATCCTGCTGGGCACCCTTTGCGGCGGCGTGTTGGTTCAGCTGACAAACGGTCCGGCGATCACCGGACTGGTGCTGGTTGGCATAGCCCTGGCGGGCTGGATGGCCAGCTGCATGATTCCGGCCACCCGGATCCATTCACCCCATCTGACCGTGCGCTGGAACCTGTTCCGCGAGACCGTGCGGACCATTGGCTATGCCCGTCGAGAGCGGTCCGTTTTTCTGTCTATCCTGGGCATATCCTGGTTCTGGCTGCTGGGGGCCGCCTACCTGACCCAGCTTCCCAATTTCGCCAGGACCGTGCTCGGCGGGGGAGAGAGCGTGGTGACTCTGCTGCTGACCCTGTTTTCCATTGGCGTTGGATTGGGCTCTTTGTTGTGCGAGCGGTTGTCGGACAGAAAAGTGGAACTGGGGCTGGTGCCGCTGGGGTCCATCGGATTGAGCCTGTTTGGCATCGACCTGTTCTGGGCCGGCCGATTTCCCGAATCCGAGGGCCTGATGTCGTTGGCCCGGTTTCTGGCCGTATCGGGCAGCCTTCGGCTCATGATCGACTTCGTGATGATCGGCGTTTCCGGCGGACTTTATATCGTACCGCTGTTCGCCATGGTCCAGATGCGGACACCGCCTCAGGAACGGGCCCGGGTGATCGCCGCCAACAACATCATCAATGCCCTGTTCATGGTGCTCTCCGCTTTGGCCGGAGCGCTTATTATAGGCGTTGCCGGCGTTTCCATCCCGGTGTTTTTCCTGCTTCTTGCGCTGGCCAATGTCGCCGTTGCCGTATACATTTACTCCCTGGTGCCTGAGTTTACCATGCGTTTTCTGGTGTGGATGGTCACCCACACCATGTACCGCTTCCGCCACCGGGATCTGGACCGCATCCCCGAAGACGGCCCGGTCGTGCTGGTGTGCAACCATGTCAGCTACATGGATGCCCTGCTGATCATCGGAGCCTGCCGCCGGCCGGTGCGATTCGTGATCTACGAACCGATTTACCGGATGTTTCTGCTGCACTTCATCTTTCGGGCCGCCCGGGCCATCCCCATTGCCTCGCAGCGCACCAACCCGGTGGGGCTCAAAGCAGCCTTTGAAGCGATTGCAAAGGCCCTGGAGGCCGGTGAGGTGGTATGCATCTTCCCGGAAGGCCAGTTGACCCGGGATGGTCACGTGAATGAATTCAAGCCCGGTATCGAGCGGATCATCAGGAGAAACCCGGTTCCGGTGGTACCACTGGCGCTGAAAGGGCTCTGGGGGAGCTTTTTCAGCCACAAGAACGGCCATGCCATGACCCGGTTGCCCCAGCGCTTCTGGTCCCGTGTGGAGCTCGTGGCGGGTCGCTCGGTGGCGCCGGCGCTTGTGACCGCAGGCGATCTGCGACGCAAGGTCTTGATGCTGCGGGGAGACGACCGTTAACCCATCCAGGATGTTGGAAATGGTCGTCTGAACGCTTTTCTTGCTGATTTCATTAAATGACCCATCGCAGACCGGCGGGGGCAACCGGATATGTTTTCCGGGAAACCCGATCGCCAGGCGGTGTTGGCCGAGAGTGACCAAGTGAAACTGCTGGAGAAGGTCAGCCGGTATCGCTGCCACTTATATCCCCCTTGTCGGTCAATGGCTGGTTGATTACCGGGTGGCCATTATCGACGGCGAGATCTGGCGGATCGTTACAGACCATGGCTACCATTTTACCCCCCTTGCATCTTTGGTGCAATCTGGTCCCGCTGGTTCTGATTGTCGTATGTGTTGAAAGGCAGTCTGGATTGTGGTTTAAATGGATCTGCCTGGTGATGGCCATGGCCATGGCTATCGACGTCAGTCTGCTTTTCGCCCACCCATGCATGATCTTTTTTGGGGTGGTTCAGGATTAGTATGCGGCCTTTTCGCTTATTTCGGATTTTCCGGCGCCAGCAATAGGAACATGGTAGGAACGGTCTGCCGTACCACCCTGGCGGTGGTTCGGTGAAAGGTCGGTTATAAGTGACACGCCAGTAACGCACGATCGGCCGGCTGGGAAAAACAGGGATTCATCGTCATGCCGATGAGACATGGAGTGGGATGCCGGTCAGCGCGCTTGTGCATTGTGGTTCTATCGATTGCCGCAGGCTATCGTCAGCATGCCTTGAGGCCCCGTGCACGCGTGGATTTCGCATTTCAACGCGATTGGGCCAATGCAGTCTGCCCGCAGGATGAAGGATGGCTTCGCCTTGGATTTGAACAACGATCATTATTTTGACAGCGCGCATCGATCCGACAGCATGAACCGGTTGGCTAATCGTTCGGTTTTCCGGATGAATGCAACAGGTGGTCCTTCGATGAACCGGTCGATTCATCAATCCAGGAGCGTTGGTTGTTGATGAAGATCGCTCTACTCTTGATGGTATCGATGACCGCTGCGCTGCTGTTGAGTATAGCGGCTGTCGCTGATGAAACGGCAAGGAGAAAGAATGATATGGATGCATGGGTCATCCTTCTCCACGGCATGGGACGTACACACCGGTCCATGGCAACCATGGCCAGCCACCTGGCGGGTGAGGGTTACCGGGTGGTCAATCTGGATTATCCGTCCACGCAGGAAAGTGTCGAGACACTGAGCCAGGGTATCGTGGCTGAAACGGTTCAGCGCTGCCGATCGGAGCGCCCATCGTCACCCATTCATTTTGTGACCCATTCACTGGGCGGGATCCTGGTTCGCCATTACCTGCAGGCGCATCGCCTGCCGCCGGGAAGCCGGGTGGTCATGCTCAGTCCACCCAACCAGGGCAGCGAAATCGCCGATTTATTGAAGGATAATTTTCTCTATCGCTGGATCATGGGGCCGGCGGGCCAGCAGCTGGGAACGGGTGAAGACGGCGTTTCCCATCGTTTGGACCCGGTAGATGTGCCGGTGGGTATCATCACCGGCGACAGCACCCTGGAACCCTGGTTTTCAGCCCGGGTGCCGGGACCGGACGATGGGAAGGTGTCCGTCGAACGCGCCCGGTTGGCTGAGATGACTGACTTTTTGGTGGTTCATAAAAGCCACGGCTTTATCATGAACGATCCGGATGTGATTGCTCAGGCCACGCATTTTTTGGAACACGGGGGATTCAGACACGGAGAGTGAGGGGCTATTTCTTTCATGCTCAAAGCTCACAAGAAGTCGGAAGCATTCGTCCCGCCCTAAACACCTTCAACATTCAGTCTATCCACCTATTTAAGCCCAGTCCATGATCACCTTGCCCGACCGGCCGGAGTGCATCACATCGAAAGCCTGCTGGAAGCTGTCCACCCCGAACCGATGGGTGATCACCCGCGATATATCCAGGTTGCTCTGGAGCATACTGGTCATCTTGTACCAGGTTTCGAACATTTCACGGCCGTAGATGCCTTTGATCTTCAATCCCTTGAGGATGATCTGCGTCAAGTCCAAAGCGACCTCGCCGGCCGGGATGCCCAGCAGGGCGATCTGTCCGCCATAGTTCATGGCCTGGAGCATGTCCCTGAAGGCCTGAATGTTGCCGGACATTTCCAGGCCGACATCGAACCCCTCCTTCATGCCCAATTGCTTAATCGTGTCGGCAATGGTCGTCTGGGTCACATTGATGGCTGCTGTTGCTCCCATACGGGCGGCGATCTGCAGTCGATAGTCATTGACGTCGGTGACCACCACGTGCCGGGCGCCCACATGGCGGGCGATGGCAACGGCCATGATGCCGATGGGGCCGGCGCCCGTGATCAGCACGTCTTCTCCCACCAGGTCGAAAGACAAGGCGGTGTGGGCCGCATTGCCGAACGGGTCCATGATGGCGGCAATATCGTCGTCGATGGTTTTCGGCACTGGAAAGACATTGGATGCCGGCACGCTGATGTACTCGGCGAAGCAGCCGGGCCGGTTGACCCCCACACCGATGGTGTTGCGGCACAGGTGACGCTTGCCGGCCCGGCAGTTGCGGCAATGACCGCAGGTGATGTGGCCTTCGGCCGACACGCGGTCCCCCTCTTTCAGCCCCCGGACTTCACTGCCGATTTCGGCAATGACGCCCACGAATTCGTGGCCGATGGTCATGGGAACGGGGATGGTCTTTTGAGACCATGCATCCCAGTTGTAAATATGGATATCCGTGCCGCAGATGGCGGTCTTGACCACTTTGATCAACACGTCGTTGTGGCTGATGCTCGGGAAAGGCACCTGTTCCATCCATATCCCGGTTTCGGGTTTAAGTTTGACAATGGCTTTCATGGTTTCCATGCGATCACCTGCCTTTTTGTCCTAATGGATGACGTCGAGTGCCTTGCCCACCTTGATGAAGGCCGCGATTGCCTGGTCCAGGTGCTCACGGGTGTGGGCGGCGCACATCTGCGTGCGGATGCGGGCCCGGCCTTTCGGCACCACCGGGAAGCTGAATCCCACCACGTAGATGCCCTCGTCAAGCATCCGTGCCGCAAATTTCTGAGCCAGCACCGCGTCTCCGAGCATCACCGGAATGATGGGGTGGTGGCCGGGCACCAGGGTGAATCCGGCAGTCTGCATGCCCTGCCTGAAGTAACGGCTGTTCTCCTCGAGTTGGGCAAGCAGTTCCGGACGCTCCTCGAGCAGGTCCAACACGGCGATGGAGGTGGCGGTGATGACCGGCGCCAGGGAGTTGGAGAACAGGTATGGCCGGGAGCGCTGCCGCAGCCAGGCGACGATCTCCTTCCGGCCGGAGGTGTATCCACCCGAAGCGCCGCCGAGAGCCTTTCCCAGGGTGCCGGTAATAATATCCACTCGATCGGATACACCGCAATATTCCGGCGTCCCCCGGCCGTGTTCACCGACAAAACCGACAGCATGGGAGTCGTCCACCATCACCAGGGCATCGTACCGGTCCGCCAGGTCGCAGATGCCTTTCAGATCGGCAATGATGCCATCCATGGAAAAGACCCCATCGGTAGCGATGAGGCGGAAGCGGCATCCGGCGGCTGCTTTCAGCTGTTGCTCGAGGTCAGCCATGTCGTTGTTCCGGTAGCGCAGGCGCCTGGCCTTGCACAGGCGGACCCCGTCAATGATGCTGGCATGGTTAAGGGCGTCACTGATCACCGCGTCGTTCTCGTCCAGCAGGGTCTCGAAAAGGCCGCCGTTGGCGTCAAAGCAGGAACTGTACAATATGGTGTCCTCGGTGCCCAGAAAACGGCTGATTCTGGCTTCCAGAGTTTTGTGAATCGCCTGGGTGCCACATATAAAGCGAACCGAGGACATACCGAAGCCATAGGCGGCAAGGGCCGCCTGTGCTTTTTTCACCAGTTGAGGATGGTTGGCGAGCCCCAGATAGTTGTTGGCACAAAAGTTGAGAACTGTTTTTCCACTGTCGACCGTAATGGCGGCCTGCTGGGCGGAGACGATCACCCGCTCATCCTTGTAGAGACCGTATTTTTTTAACGTGTCGATTTCACCGGCCAGGTGATCGAGCAGCCGTGGGCGCATGGGGTTGACCTCCATTTATTAAGATCTAAAGTCCGGTTACCTTGTTTCTGCCTGCGTTTTTGGAGCGGTACAGGGCTTCATCGGCCCGGCGCACGAAGTCTTCGGCGGCTTCATCTTTCCTATACGTGGCCACGCCAAAGGAAAGCGTAATCGTTCCTAAATTTTCACCGCTGTTTTTCTTTTTCAAATCAAGCCGCTCAAAGTTGCGGCGCATGTTGTCAGCCAATGTCATGGCACCCTCAAAGGGCGTTTCTGGCAGCAGGACGGCGAATTCTTCACCACCGATTCGGGCGACCAGGTCCTTCCCCTTGATGGAATCCTTGATGGTGGCAGCGACCATTCGAAGGACATTGTCACCCACTAGATGGCCGTGGGTATCGTTGACTTTCTTAAAATGGTCGATGTCGGCAATGACCAGGCAAAGGGACGTATTGGACATGCTGGCGCTGTCGATGGCATCTGTCAGTTTTTTTTCAAATCCCCGGCGATTGTCAATTCGAGTCAACGGATCCTTGAGTGCTTCATTCCGGTAACGCGCCATCTTTATTTTCAGCTCATCGATTTCATGGGTTGCCTGCTGGAGCTGCTCCTTGAAGGATGTGCTGGAGGACTCCAGATTCTTAATTTCACGCTTGATCTGATTGACGATCTTGTCTACATCCGCTTCTGACAAGCTGGGGACCAGCGATTCATGGATGGTCTCTAAATGATTTTCGGACGCTGAAAAATTTTGGTTCGTGGTTTTGATCGCACTGATGATTTCGGTAAATACCCTTTTCAGTTCTTCCCGTACCAGCGTGGTTACGGTTTCCCTGCCGTTGGCGATGTGCAGGTTGAAAAGCTGCCGACTGATCTCTTCGGAGAATGTCCCGCTGGATTCCAGATGTTTATCTATGGCTGCGTTGAGCGCTTCGTTTTTCCCGGATGCATACTCGTACCAGATGCAGTAATTCAAAGGATCGGTGGGAAGACCATGTTTGCCGATCAGTTCCAGGGTAAGGCGCAGATATTGCCGTGAATCATCAATGGTATCATTGTATTGCATGGTATAAGTCTCTTTCAGCAGATCGATCGGTTTCAATTTTATCGGTCGGGTGTCGATTGGCAAACCCACGTGGAAAGATGTGAGCAAGTAGAACGGGTTGCCGTTATCGGGATTTGATCCCCTATTTAAAAGGACAGAGAAAAACTGTCAATTAAAAACCGGAGCAGGCATCGATTCCCGCCTGGCGATAATTTGCTTGACCGTCACCGGTCGCCTGTGCATAATCGGTTGACCTGAAAGAATATTATACACCAAACCGTTCCGGTCCGTTGCCGTAAATCGAGTTGCCTATTCCACTCCTGGCGGTACACCAAGAGGATAAGCATTCATGAAAAAGAAAATACTGGTGGTCGACGACAACCGAATGATTTTAAAATTCCTGTCCAATCTGCTGGATGGTGAAGGTCATGAAGTCAAAACCTGTGAGGACGGTCTGAGTGCATTGAGCCTGCTGACCACCTTCGAACCGGACATCGTTTTCGTGGACTTGATCATTCCGAAGATCGGCGGAGACAAGTTGTGCCAGATCATCAGAACCATGGAACACATGAAGGATTGCTATCTGGTGATCATCTCCGCCGCCGTGGCTGAAATGGATCTGGACTTCAGAAAGATCGGGGTAAATGCCTGCATTGCCAAGGGACCTTTCGGCCAGATGGGCAAGCATGTGCTGGCGGCCATTAAAGATTCCAACGACCCGTCAAAGTTGATTTCAGAGCAGGAAATCCTGGGCATTGCCTCAATCAACGGCATACCGGTATATGCCCGGCGAATGACCAAGGAACTGCTGGGGCGCAACCGCCACCTGGAAACCATTTTGGAGAGCATGAACGAGGGAATCGTCGAAGTGTACACCGGCCGCGTAGTTTACGCCAACTCAGCAGCCGTGAAGCTTTTTGCCGTTCCTTTGGAGAACCTGCTGTCCGCCAGGCCCCAGGAGCTGTTTGAAGACGCGTCCAAAAGCCGTATCGACGTCCTGATGAACCGGGACACTGAGAAAATGCCGGTGGTCGGGCTGACCCGCCCCCTGGAACTCAACGGACGCCAGATTGTCATCCGCAGCTTCCCGGTAAAGGGGGAGGCGGACACGACCATTCTGCTGATCACCGATGTCACCGACCAGCGGGACCTGGAATACCAACTGCAGCATGTCCGGCGCATGGATGCCATCGGTAACCTGGCCGGAGGAATTGCCCATAATTTTAACAACCTGCTGATGGGAATCCAGGGGAATGTCTCTATTTTAATTCAGGATAAAAGGATGGGGGATCCCGGGTACGATGAACTGGCGGGCATCGAGCGCTGCATCGACAGCGGTGCTAAACTGACCCGTCAACTGCTGAGCTTTGCCAAGGGCGGCCGCTACTCCCTGGGATTGGAGGATGTCAACGATATCGTTGAGAAGTCTTCCAGCATGTTTGCCCGGACAAGGAAAGAAATCCATGTCGAGCAGCATCTGGAAGAGGATCTGGCCATGGCGGAAGCGGACGCCGCGCAGATCGAGCTGGCACTGATGGACCTTTATGTCAACGCCTGGCATGCCATGTCCAATGGGGGAACCCTGACGGTTTCCACAGCCAATGTCATCCTGGACGATTCTTTTGTCAAACCTTACAACTTGACCCCGGGTAGCTACCTGAAAATCGGCGTTGCCGATACCGGAGCGGGGATGGATGAAAAAAGTATACAGCGAATCTTTGAACCTTTCTATACCACCCGGCCCATGGGTGAGGGCACCGGTTTAGGGCTGGCCTCCGTATTTGGAATCATCAAGAAGCACAAGGGGATTATCACGGTGGACAGCCAGGTGGGCAAAGGAACCACGTTCTCCATCTATCTCCCTGCGGCCAGGATCCTTCAAAGACCCAAGGAAAAGGATCAACTGCGGGTCATTTCCTCCGGCAAACGTCCTGCAAAAGGGTCGGGGACCATTCTCGTGGTGGACGATGAAGAATATATCCTCAATGCGGACCAGGCCATGCTCAATGAACTCGGCTACGAAGTGCTGCTGGCCAACGGGGGGAAAGAAGCCCTTCGCATATTTGATGAGAACAAGGATCGCGTCAACCTGCTGATCCTGGATCTGATCATGCCGGACCTGAGCGGGGAGATCGTGTACGATCGAATCAAGGCCATACGGCCCGACGTGCGTGTGATCCTCTCCTCAGGCTACAGTATCGAAGGGCAGGCGGAATCCATTCTCAAGCGAGGGTGTGACGGGTTTATCCAAAAACCATACAACTTGGACCAGCTGGCCCAGAAGATCAAGCAGATCCTTGCCTGACAGATGAACCGCGAAAGCGAGCCTCTTTCCCGCCGCTTGTCGGAGCGACGCGCAGACCCCGCTCATTGGGGCCGCGGGGAGGGTTCAATCGCCAATTGACAATAAGGCGGGCAACCCCTCGGGTTTGCAGCGGGGGGCGCCAACGACACGCGAATGGCTGATATCCATACGGTCAAACGGTCCCGCGAACGGCAACGGGCATTTCTCAACCCAAAGAAAAGAACACTTGCGCTGCAGCTGTCCGACAGCGTGCTTCTTTTGGGGCTGGGGGTGGCCTTTGTCTACTGGGTTTTCGCTTCTCTTATTTTTGCATTGACCGCCGAAAGCGGGACCTTCATCGACCAGTTTCTCAACCCCGGATTCAACGAGGTCTTGAGCCGCCTGCTGGTGCTTTGTTTTTTCATGATATTCGGTTCCCACGTCGGCTATACCATCCGCCAGCGTCAACGGGCCTATGAAGCGTTGGCCGGCAGTGAGGAGAAGCACCGTACGATCATCGAAAATATTGAAGACGGCTATTTCGAAATGGACCGCCACGGCCGTTTTGCAATCTTCAATGATTCTTTCCGCAAGATTACCGGGTACGCGGCGGAACAGCTGCAGCAGTTGGATTATCGACGGCTCCTGACCCCGGCGGAAACGGAAAAGGTCCTTGGCGCCTTTGACAAGGTGAACCGGACCCAGCAGGCGATCAAGGACCTGAGTTTTGTCATCGTGCGCAAAGACGGTGCCCGGCGCTGGGTGGAAACCTCGGTTTCACCCATCAGCGGTGCAAACGGAGAGACGGCCGGCTACCGGGGCATCTTACGGGACGTCACCCGCCGGCGCCAGGCCGACGCATTAAAACAGGAGAAGATGGCAGCCGAGGCAGCCAGCCGTTCGAAAAGCGAATTTCTCGCCAATATGAGCCATGAGATCCGAACGCCGCTCAATGCCATTATCGGCCTGGTGGAACTCCTGCTGGATTCGTCCCTGAACCGTGAGCAGCGGGAGGACCTCAAGGTGGTTCAGTCCGCCGCCTATGCGCTGCTGTCGGTCATCAATGATATACTCGATTTCTCCAAAATCGAAGCGGGCAAGCTGGAGCTGGAGCGATCCCCTTTCAACCTGAGGGACTTTCTGGGAGAGGCGCTCAAGATCCTGGCCGTCAAAGCCCATGAGAAAAACCTGGAATTGGCTTACCGGGTGGCACCCGACGTGCCGGACCGGCTGGTGGGCGACCACCACCGCTTTCGCCAGATACTCCTCAACCTCATCGGCAATGCCCTCAAGTTTACCGATTCGGGTGAAATTATCGTTTTTGCCCGATGCCGGTCCCGGGACGGCAATCGGCTGATGCTGCACGTGGCGGTTCAGGACACGGGGGTGGGAATTGCCGCCGGCAAGCAGGTCCTTATTTTCGAGGCATTCCGACAGGCCGACGGCAGCACCACACGAAAATACGGTGGCACAGGATTAGGGTTGGCTGTATCTGCGCAGTTGGTTAACTTGATGGGCGGCCAGATCGGCGTCAAGAGCGTACTGGGAAAGGGCAGCATCTTCCATTTCACTGTGGCCTTCGACGTGGATGCCAAGGCAACGGCCAGTGACGAGGTGTCGGATCAGATGGATCTGGGCGGCCTGCGCATACTGGTGGTCGACGACAATGCCACCAACCTGAAAATATTGTGCGAGATGCTCACCAGTTGGAAAATGTTTCCCAAGCCCGCCGCATCGGCAGCGGAGGGAATCGCGCTGCTGACAAAAGGTGCCGTCGGTTTCGATCTGGCCCTGATCGATTGTGGTTTACCGCAGTCGGGTGCCCGGTCACTGGTCAAACAAATCAAGGGCGCGGCCGGCAGTGCCACACGGATCATCATGATGCTCACCACCACCAACGCCAAAGCGACGGATGGCGTAAGTGACGCGGAGATCGGTGTGGCGGTGACCAAGCCCATCCGTCCGTCTGACTTGCTGGATGCCATCATCAAGGCGCTTTCTATCGAGAAGGTGGCCGATGAGAAGCCGTCGGGCAGAATCAGCTCCGGCCGGGATGCCTCACTGCCGCCGCTGGATATTCTTGTGGCCGAAGATACACCCTTCAACCAGAAGTATATTCGGCGACTGCTGGACAGCTGGCAATGCCGGGCAACCATTGTCGACAATGGCCGGTTGGCTATCGACACGCTGGCCGAGCAGGATTTCGATCTCGTGCTGATGGATGTTCAAATGCCCGAGATGGACGGCCTCACCGCTACGGCAAGGATTCGCGAACAGGAAACGCAAACCAATCGCCACGTGCCGATTATCGCCATGACGGCTCACGCCATGCGAGGCGACCGGGAGCGATGCATCGAAGCCGGTATGGACGATTATGTGTCCAAGCCGATTTCCTCGTCCACGCTTCTGGAAGCCATCTTCCGGGTGGTTCCCACGCTAACGCATGACGCGGATTCATCCCCGGCGGTCGATGCATTGGAATCGGCGGGTGATGCCGGTGAACTGGCCGCGCTGCTCGAGGCGTTCAACAATGATGGCACTTTTTTCATCGATGTCGCCAACATGTTCATCACCGACTATCCGCCTATGGTGGAGACAGTCGAAAAGGCCATCGCCGACAAAGATGGCGCGTTGTTGAGCAGGACCGCCCATGCCCTGAAGGGAATGGCCCGCAATTTCCAGGTGGATGGAGCGGCGGATGCGGCGCAGCAGCTGGAACTGCTGGCCGAGCAGGGACAGTTTGAAACCGCCCGGGGCTTGAGTCAAAGGATGGCTGATGAACTGGCCGCGTTCGAGCGGCGCCTTAAACAAATGGTTGACCGGGTTTCAGAAAACGGAGGGCTGAAGTCAGAGGACTGAGGACGGATGTTCGATGACGGACGACGGAAAACGGAAGTCCGATGTCCGACCTCTGACCTCCGACATCAGTCTTCTGCCGGCCGCGTGTCCACGATGATGTGACGCAGCATTTCCCAGGCCTGTTCCTCCCTCAGGCGCGCTTCAGCATCGCGGGCATGCTGAGCATCGTTTCCGGTGGAGTAGACAATGGTCGATCGGCCGTCCGGCCTGGCAATGGTTCGAATGCCCATGGACTGGCCCGCAGCGCCGCCTTGCTGGGGGCGGGCCCGGATCTCGCTTTGCAGCATCATCTGAATAGTCTCCTCGGAAACCCCGTTTTGTTTGAGAAGCAGGATCTCTTCCACGGTCAGTGCTCCCGACGGTGCAGGCACGAGCCACACCAGGCCGCAGATGATGAACATGAGCATGCTTTTCATGGCGCCACCTTTTTTGATAGATCTTGACAGAATAGATGCATTATTCTTAATAATGCATTGATAAAAATACCAATATTTATGGCCTGGTGTCAATTGGCCGCCGCGTTGCCCCCGGTGGCCGGTGATGCTGGCGACGATACCCAAGGAGGCGGTTATGCTGAAACTGAAACAAATTGTGGTGTCCATCGAAAATTCACCGGGTCGTCTTTTCGAAGTCACCCATGCCCTGGGAAATGCGGGGATCAATCTTCGCGCCTTGAACCTGGTGGACACCGGTGCCTTCGGCCAACTGAGGCTGCTGGTATCCGATGTGGCCAAGGCCCGTCAACTGCTCATGGAGATGCATATCCCCGCCATGGTCAACGAGGTCATCGCTGCTGAAATAGAGGATCAGCCCGGTCAACTGGCCAGCGTGTTAAAGCCGATCCTGGATGCCAACATCCAGGTCGTGTTCATGTACGCCTTTTTGCGGCAAAACCAGGAACGGGCAGTCATGATCTTCCGGTTTTCCGATAATGACAAGGCGATTGCTGTCATGCAGGAACATGGCGTGCACATGCTGGACGCAAAACAGTTCGGCATACTGGAAAATACGGATTAAGGACCTTCCTGATACCCATGACCGATGATCCCTTGACTTCCAGCCACCTGGACATTGCCGATAACATATTCAGGGACCGGTTCCGGGTTTTTCTAGAAGACGTGGCGGACGGGTTTTATGAAACGGATCTGAAGGGCAATTTCCGCTTTTTCAACAATGCCCTGTGCCGCATTTTCGGCTATACGGCAACGGAGATCCAGGGGCGCAACTTCAGCGAGTTCATGGATGCGGAAAATGCGCTGTATGCCTATACCGTTTTCAACCGGCTTTACGAGTCCGGTGAGATCCCGTCTGAAATCATCTGGAAAATCGTCCGGAAGGACGGTGAAGAGCGGGTGCTCGAAATATCGGTCAGCCTCATTGTGGATCGATCCGGCAAGAAGATGGGTTTTCAGGGAGTGGCCAGGGATGTCACCCAGAAAATCGCCGACCAGCAGGAACTGGAAGCCTCCCAGCGCCGCGCCCAGGCGCTTTTCCAGGCCAGCTCCCGGGCTGAACGGCGGTACCGGGCGTTCCTCGAGTTTCTGCCCGATCCGGTTTTTGTCTTCAACATGGACAGCACGGTGTCCTACCTCAATCCCGCCTTCGAAAAGGTTTTCGGATGGACATTGACGGAACTCGAAGGCAAGCGCATCCCCTTTGTTCCCGACAGCGAAAAGGATGCTACGCGGGCAGGGATTAAACAACTGTTCAGGGAAAAAGTGCTCCACGGCTTCGAAACCCGCCGGTTGACCAAGGACGGCCGGATTCTGGACATCGTGGTGGACGGGGCCATTTTCTACGATGCCGAAGACAACCCGGCCGGGCAGGTCATCACCCTGCGCGACGTGACCGCCCAAAAACGGGCCGAGCAGACCAATCGGGCGCTGTTTCGCATCGCCCGCGCCCTGTACCGCTTTCCCCGGTTGGATCGCATGCTGGAGTATATCGCCCGCCAGGTCCAGGAACTGATCCGGGTTGCCGGGGCTATGGTCATGCTGATCGATGAAGAGAAAAAGGAATTTTACATTCCCGTCGCAGCCTACGAGGATGACAAGACCGGCAGCAGGATGAAGGAGATCCGGTTTCCCATGGACAAGGGGGTGGCCGGACAGGTCTACCGGACAGGCGAACCCCTGATCGTTCCCGATACGGCCAAAAGCCCGTATTTTTACGACCAGGTGGACAAACAGGTGCAGTTTCACACCAAGAGCATGCTGGATGTGCCCCTTCGCATACAGGAACGAATGATCGGCGTGCTGTGCGCGGTGAACAAGACCGAGGGTGCCTTTGACACCGGTGATGTGGACCTGTTGGGGGCGGTGGCCAACCTGGTGGCCCTGCCCATTGAAAATGCCCGCATCAACGAAGCCCTTCAACGGGCCTACAAGAATGTGCGCGGGCTGAACCGGGCCAAGGAGCAGGTGATCCATCATCTTTCCCACGAACTGAAAACCCCGCTGTCGGTGCTTTCCGCTTCGCTGGGACTGCTGGAAAAGCGGCTTGACGAGCGGCAGGACAAGGCCTTGGACAGGGTCCTGGCGCGCGCGCGCAGAAACCTCCAGCGGCTGTTGGACATGCAGTACGAGATCGGCGACATGCTGCGCGAGCATGACTATCGGGCCCATGGCATGCTTTCCTTTCTGCTGGAGGCCAGTCGCGACATGCTGGTCACCCTGGCCGAAGCGCAGCCGGGCAGTACCCGGGTGCCGGAAGTGATCCAGCAGGCCATCGACCGCGAGTTCGGCAACGAAGAGATTCCCTGCACGGACATCGCCCTGGATCAGCTGGTGAAAAATCATCTCGAGGCCTTGAAACCGCGCTTTGCTCACCGTGAAATTCGTCTGGAAACCCGCCTGGCACCGGTGGCGCCGGTGCTGGTCCCCGTGGAGGTGATGGAAAAAATCATCGAAGGCCTGGTGAAAAATGCCATCGAGAACACCCCGGACCGGGGACGGGTGACGGTGGTGGTGCGCAGCGGGGAAAAAGGGCCGGTTTTCGAAGTCATCGACACTGGCGTGGGCGTGACCCCGGAAAAGCAGCAGCTGATCTTCAACCACTATTTCGCCACCGGGGATGCGATGAACTATGCATCCAAGGCGCCCTATGACTTCAATGCCGGCGGAAAGGGCTTCGACCTGCTGCGGATCACCATTTTTTCCGAGCGATACCACTTCGATACCAAAATGATATCCCACCGGTGCGGCTACATTCCGACCGACAGTGACATCTGCCCGGGCGCCATCGATCACTGCGACCATTGCAGCAGCCCGGCGGACTGTGAGGCATCGGGGGGCACCACCATGCAGATCATGTTTTTGCCTTCGAGCCAGCTGGATCTGGCGTGCCGGTTGGAAGCGGCCGACTGATAAATAATCGAGATAACCCTGTAATCATGACCAATCGTGAATGATGACTATGGAATCGATCGAAACAGACAACCGTATGTCCCCGGCTGCCGGCGGGGGATTCTTTAAAGACATCAATGTGGAGTTCCTGATTCACGAACTCAAGGATCCCATATCGGTCATCGAGACCGCCGTGCGCATGCTGCTGGAAAAGCCCGATAAATTCGGTCCATTGACCGACCGCCAGGAAAAGGCCCTGAACCGGGCGCTGCGAAATTCCAAAAAGGCGCGCAGCCTGCTTGCCGACCTGCTGGAGGTGGGTCGGTCCGATGCCGGATGCTTTCAAACCTGCCTGTTCAACCCGGCTTCGATTGTCGACGAGGTGCTGACGGAAGCCTTGGAGGCATTTGACGCGAATCCGTGGGAGACGGTTCAGGCGGTCGGACCCGGGCCGGACAGGGACGCCGTTTTGGGCAAACTCGGTGTCCATCTGACCTGTTCAGATGCCGTCCGCGGTGCCCAACTTTGCCAGGACGAGGCCAAATTCCGGCAGATCGTGGGCAACCTGATCAAAAATGCCCTGCAGCACCGGCACCGGCGATTGGACATCGGCATCGACGTGCTGGAAGACCGGCTGGTTGTCGAGGTGGCTGACGACGGGCCGGGGGTTGAAAAGGAGAACCGGGAACTGATCTTCGAGCGCTACACCCGGCTCAAGGCGTGTGCACTATTATCCAGGACCGGCCATGGATTAGGCCTGGCCGGCGCGCGTATCCTGGCCCGCCACCTGGGCGGGGACATCACCGTGACCAGCAGCCGCGGCACGGGTGCGGCCTTTCGCCTGACGCTGCCCCTCACGCTTCCGGAAAAAAGCTGATTTCTTTTTTTGCAGCCACAGTCATGAAGTATAACCGGATAATCTGATCGGAAAGGAAAAGAACCCATGGCAACGCATAAAGCCCATCTGGATGGCAAGCGCATTCTGGCGGTGGACGATGAAGCGGACATATTAGAGACCATCGAGGACATCCTGGACATGGCCGACGTGGATGTCGCCCGGGATTATGCCAGCGCATCGGAGAAGATTCGAACCGGCCGTTACGACCTGGCCATTTTGGATATCATGGGTGTCAACGGCCTGGCCCTGCTGGACGAGACGGTGGCCAAGGGGATTCCCACGGTGATGCTCACCGCCCATGCCGTCAATCCGGAGACCCTCATGTCGTCCATCCGCAAGGGGGCGATATCCTACCTGCCCAAGGAAACCCTCGCCGAACTGGACCACCTGCTCGAGGAGCTGCTGGCCGCTCAAGCCGCGGGCAAACCGCCCTGGAAGCTGCTTTTCGACCGGCTGGGCGGCTACTTCGACGAGCGGTTCGGCCCCGACTGGAAGGCCAAAGACCAAACCTTCTGGTCCGATTTTTCCCGTACCTGGGAAGTGGGCAGGGGGATTCAGGAACGCCTGAAGCACGACAAGCGGATTATCGATAAAGGGATATGAGGACGGATGACCGAAGATAGAAGTCGGCCGACGAAGGACTGGCGTCGGATGATGGACATTTAAATGCCGACTTTATGATTGCCGACTCCGACGCCCGCAATTCCAGTCTGATAATTATGAAGGGCGAGAATCCCCTGGCGCAAGAATTCTATCAGCTTTAAACAGTCAACGCCCTTGACCTATCATCATCCCGGCAATTTCTTTCACGAATTTAGCGGCCACTGCCGCCGTCATGCCGTTGACGTCCCGGTCCGGATTGACCTCCACGATATCGGCCCCCACGATGGGGCAACGGATGGATTGAATCAGGCGGAGGGCTTTGCGCGTGGACATGCCACCGGGTTCATGGTGGGAGACGCCCGGCGCATAGGCGGGATCCAGGACGTCCATGTCCACGGAGAGGTAGAGCGGCCCTTCCAGCGCGATGGGGTTTTGGGACCGGTAGTCTTTCATCTCGATGCAGGTGACGCCGAATTTGTCCACTTGTCGGCGCTGTTCGTCGTTCATGCCGCGGATGCCCACCTGGACGAGCCGCTTCACCCGGCCGGTCTCCATGATGCGCGCGAAGGGGCAGGCATGCGAAAAACGGCTGCCGTCGTAGCTGTCGTAGATGTCCGGGTGGGCGTCCAGGTGCAGGATGGTCAGGTTGTCGTAGGTTTTGCTCAATGCATTGACCACCGGAAAGGTGACCGCGTGGTCCCCGCCCAGGGACAGGACCCTGGCTTTTTGTTCGACCAGATGCGCGACGGCGGTTTCGATGGCGGCCATGGCCTCCTCTCCGTCAGGCAGTTTCAGGTCTCCCATGTCGCGAAACAGCGGATGCGCGTCCAGGTTGACCCCGTTTTCGGCAAACAGGTTGGATGCACCGTTGTGCAGCGTCTGCCGGATGGCCGACGGGGCCTTGGCCGGCCCGCGCATGAAACTGGAGTACTCGTCAAAGGGGATGCCGACCAGTGCCACGCTATCCGGCACCAGTTCCATGTTGAGTTTGTTTTCCGGGGTGTCGATCATCAGATAGGTTCCTTATTTATCTCACCTGCGGTCCGGATTGGACCGACAGAGACCGTTATATGCACTCGCGACCCCCGGACGAGAATTATGGGATGTGTATGTTGAATGATGTGTCTATTCACAAAAGGCAGATTTCGGTTCAGGATAAGGCCGCAGTGACAGGGGATGAACGCTAACGCAGATATCGGCCCTCTTGCGAATCCGGCACTTTCAATCCCGGGCCGGCACCTCCATCACGGTGGCCTCATGCCCGGTGGCATCTAAAAACTTGCGCACATTGTCCAGGGAAATGACCAGGGTGGCGGTGTTGACCAGCGGGTGGCATTGCAGGGCGTCCGCCTCCCAGATGGCTTTGTCCACGATCACCTGGACCTGTTGGGCGTCGTCGTTCATCACGCCGAGGATGGTCACCGCGCCGGGTTCGAGTTCCAGGTGCTTTTGCAGGCGGTCCGCGGAAGCGAACCGGAGCTTTTTGACTGCCAGGGCTTCGCCGAACGACTTCAGGTCGACTGACTTCTCGTCGGGAACGGTCACCAGAAAGTGCTGTTTGCCCTTGTTGTCGCAGATGAACAGATTCTTGGTCTTCTGGCCGGGCAGTTCCGGAACCAGACGATTCACGTCTTCGCAGGTGAAGACCGGGGGGTGGTCGTGCCGTTCATAGTCGATGCCGTGGGTCTCGAGATAGTCGTAGATCTTCATCATTCCTTTTCCTTAGGGGTTTTTATTGTATCCGTCCAGTTCAATATCGTGACGCGGCCGCCGAGAGCCGCCCTTGTCCGATTGATCGTTTTTTTGTCGGGATTGACCAGAAACCGGTGGCGGCAGTGGGCCAGCAGGGGGATGTCCCAGGCGCTGTCCGAATAGCCGTAGTCCCAACCTTTGTCCAGCACACCCAGCCGTCTGGCCAGCTTGATCTTGTCGGGTCCCATGCAATAGCTGCGGTAAACGAGTCCTCCCAGAAAGGGGACGATCCGCGATCCGATGATCCGGATATCTTGTTCCAGGACACCCTGGACGACCTGCCTGACCAGTTCCTGGGGAGAGCCGGAAATGATCAGCAGCCGGTGGCCCAACCGGCGGTGCGCTGCCAGGGCCTTCATCCCCTCATCATAGAACCGGGTGTTGATGGGCGGCGACACCACGCGGGAGGCGAAGGCGCCGAAAACCGCCTGCGCCGTCCTGCCGCGCAGGGGGAAGGTGGCGATCCACATCATTACGCTCACGACGATGATCCGGCCCGGTCGCATCAACAAAAATGGCAGCAGCAGCGGCATGAGCATGCCGACGGCCATTCGCCGGACCTTGCTGGCCTTGATGGCGGTGTTCATGAAAAGGTAGGCCACATCGCCATCGATCAGTGTTTTGTCGAAATCGAAAACGGCTACGGACCGGGTATGGGTGGTGGTGCCGTTCACCGGTCCAGTGACTCCGTAAAACTCTCAATCGCCGCATTGAATGCCTCGGGCTGCTCGATGGGGGACATGTGGCCGGCGTCCTGGATGGTCACGTGCCGTGCACCGGCGACGTTGGCTGCCATCCAGTCGGCATATTTGACCGGTGTCAGCGTGTCGTGCACGGCACTGAGCACGAGCACCGGCAGGTTGATGGCCGATACCCGATCCATCGCGTCGAAGGCGTCGCAGGCGCGAAAATCATTGGCCGTGACTAATGGACCGGCAGTCGAGGTGGCCAGCACCTGCCGGCAGACTGCTTTGTTGGCCTGATTGGCCGGTGCCACGGCAAATTGGATCAACCCGGCCAGGTGTCTGTCGTAATTGGTCTGGACGGTGTCGATGATGGCCGGAAGCACCTTGAGCCGGGCGCCGGTGTTGGCCAGGACGCCTGCCTTTAGACGGTCGCCGTGATGAATCAGCAGGTCGAGGGCGATGGCCCCGCCCAGGCTCAACCCGCAGGGGATGGGAGCGGGGGTGTCGACGGCATCCATGAAGTCCATGACCGACCGGGCAAAATCGGAAACCTGGCGGAATCCATCGCCGTCGCTGTTGCCGTGTCCGGGCAGATCCATGGCAATGGTGTTGGCCACACCGGTCAGCCCGTCAACCTGGGCCTGCCAGAAACGGCCCTCCTGCCCTGAGCCGTGGATGAAGACCAGGGTCGGTCGATCCGGGTCCAGGGGCCAGCGACCGGCCAGAAAAGCCATGCCGTCTAGTTTGCGTTTAATCATGTTTGCCGCTTTCCGAATACGGGTGATTGGGGGCTCGTTTTTGCTAAACATCCCTTCTACTCACAAACCGGCAACCGGTTCAATGATTTTTCTTGGCTGCCATGCGATCATGCCAAGACCGGTTCTCCTTGGATCGGGGCTTGTCGCGTGAACGCAATTGCCACTGGAAACAAGAACGGATCATATTGCCTTATTGAAAAATCAGAGGAAAAGGCTTATCTTTTTCATATCCAATCCACAAATCGCCTGCGCTCATGACGCTTTTTTTCAGCGCCCTGCCAAACCGTAATGAGGAGAATGCCCATGACGCGTCTATTGATTCTTGCCATCGGGCTTGTGGCTGCCCTGCCGGCAGGGGTTTTCCCCGGTGAAGCCGATGTCACTGGTGTCGAGGCGCGGCAGACGGCCAGCCGGATTTTTCATTTCGATGTGACCGTGCGCCACGACGATTCAGGGTGGGATCACTACGCGGACAAATGGGATGTGCTGGCGCCCGACGGCACCGTCCTGGGAACCCGCACGCTCTATCATCCCCATGTTGATGAACAGCCCTTTACCCGCAGTCTTTCAGGGGTGGCCGTCGCCGAAGCGATTTCCGAAGTGACCGTTCGTGCCCACGATTCCGTGCACGCCTACGGCGGAAAAACGGTAACCGTGGTGCTGCCCCGCTGAGCCGGCCGGCAATGCCTGTCGATTGACGGTCCAGGCCGGCTGAAGCGGATTCCATCCGAAGGCATCCATCATTCACGAAATTGCCCTGGCGGTCTGTTTAATCTTTTTGCTTGCGCTCATCAACCTCAACTGGGCCGTGGATCGGCCCCACGCGGAGGAAGCCATGACACTATCCATCACGTCCAGCGCGTTCACCAATGGCGGAGACATTCCTGTCATATACACCTGCCAGGGCAAAGATATCGCCCCGCCGCTGCAATGGACCGGTGTGCCCGGGGAGGCGAAAAGCCTGGTCCTGATCGTGGATGATCCGGATGCCCCGGACCCTGACGCACCGCGCATGACCTGGGTCCACTGGGTGCTCTACAACCTTCCTCCCGATGCCGGAGCGCTTCCGGAGGGGGCTGGGTCATCGGATCTGCCGCCGGGCACCGGTGAGGGCCTGAACGATTGGAAGCGCACCGGGTACGGCGGCCCCTGCCCGCCCATCGGGCGGCATCGCTATTTCCACAAGCTCTATGCCCTGGATACACGGCTGCCGGATCTGCAACAACCGACCAAGGCGGCTCTTGAGTCGGCCATGAAGGGGCACGTGATCGGGCAGGCGGAGCTGGTGGGGACTTACCAGAAAAGCCGCTGACCGGCGGGCCGCCGTATGGAGAAGGCTTGCAGGCCCACCCAGCGACAGGCGTCACGATTACCCCCCCTCGTATCCCAGTTATGGACGGCTGCGCTCAATCTTCTCCTTTCCCCCCGGCAGTGCTGCTGCCCGCCGGGTTTCGCATTCGTGTGCCATCGACCAACTCCCCGTTAGGCAAACCCGGCAAGACCGTTGCAGGCACCGGCAACCCCTGGTTTTTGCCGATCGATCCAGTTGGTCGCCATAAGGTCAATTTTATTGTTGACCGCGACTCGTAAATAGATTAGTGGTCAATTATCGAACGGTGTTCGAAAAAATGTCTGGTTTCTGATGGCGACCATTATTGGACCCTTCCACCCACCAGGAGGAAATATGGAAAAGCTGCTCAATGGGAAAACCGCCGTGGTGACCGGTTCCGGCAAACGTTCAGGTATCGGTTATGCCGTGGCAGGCAAACTGGCTGCCGAAGGGGCCAACGTGGTCATTGCCGACCTGGGGCAGAATGCGGACCCGGAATTGGCGGTCAGGACCGGCGATGAAAGTGAAATGGCGGATATTGCCCGAGAGATCGCCCAGGACCATGGAGTGAAAACCGTGGCCGCAAACCTGGACGTCACCCGCCCCGACAGCATCGCCAGCATGGTGCAGACCATCGCCGAACGGTTCGGCACGGTTGACATCCTGGTGAACAACGCCGGCGCCTCCTTTGGGGTGCCCAATGCCGTGCATACCTACGACGAAGGCGCATGGATGAAGACCATCGACGTGAACCTGCATGGCGTTTTCCGGGTCAGCCGTGCCCTTCTGCCGATGATGATCCCGGGCGGCGGCGCGATCGTCAACACGGCCTCGAGGGCCGGCAAGGTGCCGGCCCTGTTCAACGGCGCCTACGCCGTGGCCAAGGCCGGCGTGATCATGCTCACCAAGGTCATGGCCGCGGAATTGGCCGGCAACGGCGTGCGGGTCAACGCGGTCTGTCCGGGGCAGATTGCCACGGACCTGGAAAAGTGGCGTTTTGGCCTGGAAGCTCAGTTCTTCGGCTCGACTATAGAAGAAAGAGAGAAAGAAATGTGCAAGACCATCCCCCTGGGCCGCATCGGCCGCCCGGATGAAGTCGCCGACCTGGTGGTTTTCCTGGCGTCGGACCGCGCGGCCTATATGACCGGCCAGGCCATCAACATCACCGGCGGGCAGCTCATGGAATTGTAGGATCCGGGTGGCGCCAAGGGGCGGTCATCCTGAAAGCGGCGGACATGAAACAAATACCATCCAACGAAGCATACGGGAGGGATCATGGCTGAAATAACCGGAGGGGAACTCTTGCTGAGGTGCCTGCACGCCGAAGGTGTGCGTCACATCAACGCCATTACCGACGGCACCTACATGATGGTGATCGAAGCGCTGGAGCGGCTCGGCGACGAGTTGAACATGCGCCTGGTGGTTCCGCGCCATGAAGCCGCCGCCGCCCACGCTTGCGACGCCTACACCCGGGTGACTGGGAAACCGGCGGTGGTCATGGCCTGTGCCGGTCCGGGGGCGGCCAACCTGGTGGCCGGCATGATGTGCGCCCAGGCCGAAGGCAGCCCGGTCGTGGCCATCACGACGACGCGCCGCAGCGATATTTCCGATTCCTACGTCCACCAGGGGGGCATGCAGGTCAGCCACCATCTGGATGTTTTCAGGCCCGCGGTCAAATGGAACGGAAAGGTCGACCACTGGAAGCGGATTCCCGATATGGTGCGTCACGCCTTCAGAACCGCCATGTCGGGGAGGCCCGGCCCCACCCACATCCTCATCCCCGAGGATATCATCTCCCAGAAGGGTGACGATGCCGACGTGGCCATCATCGCCCCTCAGCGCTACCGGGTGGTCGATCGGATGCCTGCCGATCTTTCGACCGTTAAAACAGCCGCGGAAATGCTGGTGAACGCTGATCTGGTCAACATTCATTGCGGAAACGGGGCGGAACGCGCCGATGCCGGCGATCAGGTCCGCCGGCTGGCCGACCATCTGGGATGCCCGGTGACCCACACCATCCGGGCCCGCGGCATCATCCCGGACGATCATCCCCTTTGCTTTCATCCCACGTGCATGTCGCGCATCGTGGCCAACAACCAGGCCGATCTCGTGCTGGCGGTAGGGACGCGGCTGGGTGAGCTCAACATGTGGGGCCGGCCGCCCATGTTTGGCGAACCGGACAAGCAGCGCCTGATTCAGATCGACACCGAGCCCACCCACATCGGGCTCAACCGGCCCACCGACATTGCGCTGATCGGGGACGCGCAACTGGTGCTGGGGCAGATTTTTGATGAAGTGAAAAAGCTGACGGAAAAACGCCCCCGCCATGCCAAAATAGCCGAACTCAGGGCCCTTCAGGACCAGTTCCAAAAGGAATTGGATGATGCTCTGGCCGACACGGCGCGTACGCCCATGCTGACCGGCCATATACTTAAGGTTTGCAACGACTTTTTCAGCGACGATGCCATTTTCGTGATGGACGGGGGCAACACGACCCTGTGGGACCTGCACTATCATGTTGCCCGAAAACCGCGTTCGGTGATCTACTCGATGAACTACGGCCACCTGGGTACGGGGTTGCCCTACGCCATCGGCGCCAAGCTGGCCTGCCCGGATAAACCGGTGTACTGTGTGACCGGCGACAGCGCCTTCGGCTTCAACATCCAGGAACTGGAAACCGCCGTGCGCAATCGTCTGCCCGTGATCATCCTCGTCGCCGTGGACGGCGCCTATGGTATGGAAAAAAGCGCCCAGCAGCGCCAGTTCGGGCGTGAAGCCGCCTGGTTCGGTCATGATCATGCACCGGTGCGCTACGACCAGGTGGGCACGGCCATGGGGTGCCACGGTGAATTCGTGGAGACCGTCCAACAGATCCTGCCGGCCCTTGAACGTTCGGTGGCCTCCGGAAAACCGGCGGTGATTCACGTGGTCGTCGATCCCGATGCCAATGTAGATCCTCCCGGAAACTGGTTGTGGGCGGCGGCGCGATCGGGCAAGATGTAAACGGCAGTGCTGGCCGACCGCATCGGGGTCGGTGTATGACACCGATGCGGTCCTTCTAAAAAAAAGGAGATTCGCCATGGAACCGCTCGCCATCGATCAGGTCCGGCTCAACTTCAATCCGCAGGGGCTTATGGCGATCAACGCGGCCATTGGCCTGATGATGCTGGGCGTTTCCCTGGATTTGAAACTGGACGACTTCAAGCGAATCCTGGTCTCCCCCAAGGCGCCCGGCATCGGTTTGCTGGCCCAGTTTATCCTGTTGCCGGCATTCACCTTCCTGTTGACCCTGATTCTACAACCCCACCCCTCCATGGCCCTGGGAATGATCCTGGTGGCGGCTTGCCCGGGTGGCAACCTGTCCAACATCATGACCTACCTGGCCAAGGGCAATGTCGCGGTGTCCATCAGCATGACGGCTATTTCCACCGTTGCGGCGATTGTCATGACCCCGCTCAACCTCTCCATCTGGGGCAGCCTCAATCCGGCTACGGCCGACATCCTGCGTCGGGTCAGCCTCAGCCCCGTGGATGTGTTCGTCACCGTCTTCGTCATCCTCGGCATCCCGCTGATCCTCGGGCAGATGCTGGCCCGTTTTTTCCCCAACCTGGCCGACCGGGTGCGCCGCCCCTTCAAGATCTTCTCCCTGGCCTTTTTTATCCTGATTGTGGGTGGTGCCCTGGCGGCCAACTGGAACAATTTTCTCAGCTACGTGGGCATCGTCATGTTTGCCGTATTTGTCCACAATGCCCTGGCATTGAACCTGGGTTACTGGTCCGGGCGGTTGGCCAGGCTTGAGGAGCGGGATGCGCGTGCCACCTGCATCGAGGTGGGTATCCAGAATTCGGCCCTCGGACTCGTGCTGGTTTTCAATTTCTTCGACGGCCTGGGAGGCATGGCCATTCTCGTGGCCTGGTGGGGGGTGTGGCACATTATCGCCGGGCTGACCACGGCGTTCATCTTCACGCGCCGTACGCTGCCCGGCAACGAGCAGGACAATCGAGCGGTGTCCCGGACGTGACCGCATTGTCGGAAGGGTCCGCGCTATCCAACAAAGGAGACCGGCGTGGCCGGACGGAAATTTACCGATAAAGTCGTCGTGGTGACCGGCGCGGCCAGCGGAATCGGACTGGCTGTTGCCGAACGCTTTGCCAGGGCCGGTGCGACCTGCGCCCTGCTGGACATGGACGAACCACGCCTGAAGCGATGCGAAAGGCAGTTCAGCCAGGCCGGCCACCGGGTCATGGGCCTGTGCTGCGATGTGACCCGGCGAGCCGACTGCGAAGCGTCCATCCAGGCCGTCATCGACCGCTTCGGAGGAATCGATGTGCTCTTCAACAACGCCGGCATCACCCAGCGCAGCGCCTTTTCGGAGACCCGCATCGAGGTGTACGAACGGGTCATGGCGGTCAACTTTTTCGGCGCCCTATACTGCACCAAGGCGGCCATTCACAGCCTGATCCAACGGCGCGGCCTGATCATCGCCAATGAAAGCATCGCCGGCGTGGCACCGCTGTTGGGACGCACCGGCTATGCCGCCAGCAAACACGCCATGCATGGCCTGTTCACCTCCCTGCGCAGCGAAGTCAGGGACCAGGGCGTCCACGTCATGGTCGTCTGTCCCGGCTTCATCAAGACCCATCTGCAAGATCGGGCTCTTGGAGGGGATGGAACCGTTACCCGGCACCCGCAATCGAGGGTCGGCAGACAAGATACACCGGCGCACGCCGCCGAAACCATTTTTCGGGGGGCAGAGAAAGAAAAAGACCTGCTGGTGCTCACCGCCGTGGGTAAAATGGCTTATTGGGTCAGTCGGCTGGCGCCGTCATTGTATGAGCGGCGCATGGCCCGGCAATTCAAGGCGGAACTGGAGCGCTGAAGCGCAATAGGGAGCGGCTCATAAACCGATTTTCATCCATACGGTGATGCGCAGCGCTGCCGTTAGAAGGATGCCAGGTGACACGAAGCCATTCCGATCGGGGAAGATATGGGACTCAAGGAGAGAAGGGAAAGGGAGAAGGAGGCGCGCAAACGGCAGATCCTGGCGGCCGCCAGGCGGTTGTTGTTCAAAAAGGGGATCCAGTCCACCAGCATCAACCAGATTGCCCGGACGGCCGAACTGGGTGTCGGCACGATCTATTTCTACTACCAGAGCAAAGAAGAGATATTCTACTCTCTCCAGGAGGAGGGACTGGATATTTTCTTTCGCGAGATCGATGCCATCGGCCGGGCCGTCACGTCACCCGCCGACAAACTCCGTCAGACCGGGCTCGCTTACCTGCGTTTCAGCAATGAGCACAGGGATTATTTCGACATCATCAACTACTTTTTGGCCACGCCGTCGGTGATCCTCGGAAGCGAACTGAAACAGCAGATCGACCGTAAAGGCAGCCATATCCTGGAACTGATTGCCGGGTTCATCCATACGGGTATCTCAGACGGTATCTTCAGGCCGGTGGATCCCAAAAAATACGCGGTGATGTTCTGGGGTGCCCTGCACGGGCTGACCCAATTCAAGAAGCTGGAGGAGACCGTTTTAGAGGGAGAAAATCACGGTCGCATTTTCAATTACGCGGTCGAACAGTTGATCGATGGATTGAAACGCACAGATGAGCCATTGCCGAGGTCCGACGACCGATGATGGATCACTGAAGACCGACGGCGAAGGTCCGAAAGCGGGTGTAGAAAGTCCCGGGACTCACCCGTGAAACAACCGAAAAACGCCTGCTGCACCTTGCACTGTCCCGCTTTTCCTTGTATTGTGCAGGCAATCGGCCCGGTCGGGTGGATACCCTGGCCGGCCGGTAGAATCGACCAGATATCATTGTCTTACACTTTCAATTGAAGGGACTCCAAGTTGAGAAACGTGAAATTTGCCGTCGCATTGTTGGTGATGCTTTCCCCGGGGGTGCTCAATGCCGCGTTCGAGGTCGAAACCATCCTCAAGGCGAACATCGACGTACCCATATTGGATGTGACCACCAATCCGGCCGAGGAACTGGTCTTTGTCCTGACACCCGGGGCGGTGCTGATATATTCGACCGCTGATCAAGCCGTTTTGGACCGCATCCCCGTTGCCAAACCATTCGACCGGATCGCCTACCAGGACCCGGACCGGCTGATCCTGACCGCCGCCGAACCCTCCCGGATCGACATCATTCGGTTCAGCCGCATATTCGACATCGATCTGTCCGGCAGGGCCATCAAGGGTCCCCGGGATGCGAAAGTCACCCTCGTCGTTTTCGATGACTACCAGTGACCGTACTGTGCTCGCTTAGAGCAGTTTATCCAGCAGGTGCTGGAAAAATTCCCCAATGACGTCAGCTATGTGATCAAACACTTTCCGCTTTCCAACCATCAATTTGCCCATCCGGGTGCCATGGCGGCACTGGCTGCGGGCAACCAGGGAAAATTCTGGGAGTTCCACAGCCAGCTGCTCGAGAACCACGAGCAGGTTGACGACGAGAAAATTCTGGAGATCGCTGGCGGGATGGGGTTAAACATGGACCAGTTCAACCAGGACCGCCAGTCCCCGTCCAACCGCCGATTGATCCAGGAAGATATTGAAAACGGTCGAAAGATCGGCGTTCGTGGCACACCATCGGTGTTTATGAACGGAAAGCGAATCAGCAACCGGGACCTGGGAAACCTTCCCGAATTGATCATGCGGGAGCGAGAAAAATAAACCAGGCGTCGATGCTTACCTGCCCTGGCCGGCGTTCCTGCGCTTTTTCAACCACCTGGATAACATCCCGATGATCGCCTTTTCATCTAAAAGCCCGGCACATCGTAACGCCTCGGCAGTGTCCATCGAAGCCGTGGATGTCGAATCAAGCCCGGCTTGAACCGGCGGGACCCATGCGCTGCCGCCGTAATCCTGCCCACGCAGTTGCAGTTTCCGCCCGGATGAACTATTTTATAGATTCATCACAGAAAACTGCGCCTGTCCGCGAATCACCGGGTCCGAATCCAGTCAGCAAATCGACGATGGGATCAACCGATTTGTTCCAAAACCGCTATTTCGACGTGCCGACCTGCGATTGGCAGGCGTCAGGCTGCCGAAAAAACCTTTCCGGAAAAGAGAGTCCATGAAAAGTAAAATTATCGGGTTATCATCAATGGCAGTGGCGATATGGATGGTATCGGTATCGTGCACCCATAAACCCTATCACCCGACAAAAAGCGAGCGGGAGTGGACCATCGACCACGAGGCGTGCGAAGTCTGGGTCAGGGAGGGGATTCGTGATGAACCCGACACCTACGACAACTTTGACGAGATGCGGCTGATTCGCCAATGCATGAAGGACAAAGGATGGCAATGGGAACGCACGGACCTGCTAAAATTCAACAAGCCGACGGCGGAATAGGAAACCCGTTTGATGACCCTGTGGCTGCGCACCGGACTGCTGCTGCTCCTTGCCATGCAACCGCTGGCTCTGTCGGCGGCCGACAGGCCTGCCGTGCCGCTGATCGCCTGCGGGGACCGAAGTTTTCCCCCATACGAATTCATCAACGCGCGCGGTGAGCCGGACGGCTTCAATATCGATCTTCTCAAGGCCATTTCCCGCAGACTGGAAATGAATGTGGATATCGGCCTGGATGCCTGGGAGAAGGTCCGCGATGCTTTATCCAGCGGCGACATTCACCTGGCCACCGGCATGGTTCGGTCGGCGGAAAGAGAAAAACAATTCGACTTTTCCATCACCCACGCCGGAGTATTCTATTGCCTGTTCGTGCGCAAGGGATCACCCATTAAAAGCATCGATGACGCCCGGGGAAAACAGATTCTCGTTCACGCTCAGGCTTACTCCCAGGACTGGCTCGTCGAGCGCAACATCACCGACCGGATCATCCCGGTTTCATCACCCCAGGAGGCCTTGCAGATGCTGGCCGGCGGCCGGTACGATTGTGCCGTCATCGAGCGTCTGAGCGCCCTGATGCTGATGGACTATTTCAAGATTGACAATGTCGCCTTGGCCGGCCCGCCGCTGGTGTGTGCGCCCTATGCCTTCGCCGTGCAAAAAGGGGATGATCGACTGCTGGCGATGCTCAACGAAGGCATTCACCTGATGCACCAGACCGGCGTGTATGAGGATCTGTACCGCAAATGGTTCTCCGTGGCCGATGCCCGCGCCCGGCGGTTGGCCATGATCCGGGGCGGCGCCCTGATACTGGCTGCCGTCCTCGGGCTGGCGGTTGCCGTGTTCGTCTGGAACGTCGCCCTCAAGCGGATGGTGCGACGGAGAACCGCCGCACTGAGACACAGCGACCGACGCTTTCAGGAGCTTTGCGACCTGCTTCCCCAGACCGTCTTCGAGACCGATGCAACGGGCCGGATTACTTTTTTAAACCGATCCGGATTCGACATGCTGGGCCTGGGGGAGGCGTCGATCAGGGAGGGCATCCGGCTTGCGGATTTCCTACCCGGCGAACCGGATATCGACGAATGGGCACAAACCAGTGACCGTCGCGGCAAGGCGTGCGTGGTTCGCAGCCCGGATATCGATGCCTTTCCGGCGCTGCTCTATGCGACCCCGGCCGTGTCGGCAGGCAGCCCTTCAGGGTTGAGGGGGCTGCTGGTGGACATCACTCTCCAGAAGGAACTGGAAAAGCAGGTCATCGAGTCGCAGAAAATGGAGGCCCTGGGCCACCTGGCCGGAGGCGTTGCCCACGACTTCAGCAATATCGTCACCGGTATTTCGGCCTATGCCCAGTTGCTCAAAAACCAGCCGCACAACGGAGACGCGGTTGCCGAATGGGCCGACAGCATTCTCACCGGGTGTGACCGCGCCACGGACCTGGTGCGTCATTTCCTGGCCACTGCCGGTCGCCGCCAGGCCGACAAACAGCCGGTCCGTCTCGGACAGGTCGTTGCCGAAGTGTTCAAACTGCTTCTCCCCACCTACGGCCGGCGGATCATGTTTCGCAATACCGTCGGCGACGAAGATGATACCGTGTGGGCCGAGCCGGCCCTGGTTTTCCAGGTTCTGATGAACCTTTGCGTGAACGCCGCCCAGGCCATGTCAGGAAGCGGCGGCACGATTACGGTGGGGCTGATGGACGAGGCAGCGGCAGGCCGGGCGTCGCCAGACGCGTTGCCGCAGCGGGTGCTCTTCATATCCGATACCGGCCCGGGAATCGAACCCGAGATCCGGCCGCGCATATTCGAACCGTTTTTTACCACCCGGGGCAGGGACAACGGCAACGGTATCGGGCTTTTCGTGGTCTGCCAGGCGCTGGCGGATATGGGTGGCGCCGTCCGGGTGGAGAGCGAACCGGGAAACGGGGCGACATTTATCGTCACGCTGCCGGCCGCACCATCACCTGACTAACTCGCGGTTGAAGCGGGCCTGCTGAAAAAGGCTTGGACTGGGCCATCAGCCCCGGTCCGGGGGCTACGCCGGAGGGGCCGGGGCTGCGGTGTTCCGTTTGAACAGCCGGTCCATGGCCTTGAGATAGCCGGGTGCGCACTGCAGGTAAAAGGAAAGCCCTTTCGAGAAATTGATTCCCACCACACCATCGATGAACATCTGGCTGATCTGCCGCTCGCGCTTGAGGATCGTCTGGCACCCTGCCAGAATGCGCTTCTCTTCGTCGGATAGGGTCTTGAAGAGGTACTTGAGGGCGGTGCGTGCCCGGGGTTGATACATCCAGAAGTAGAGCAGGTCCAGGGCCCCGATGACGATGAGTTTTTCCAGGTCCTTGGCATCGGCGTTGGCATCGATGCGCTCCTTGCCGATGGAATCAAGCGTTTCCCACACATTCAGCTCCGGCAACTGGGCTTCCAGGCGGCCGTAGGTATCAAAGAGCTGGGACAGCGTGTCCGCATAGTCCTGGAAGCGGGTCTGGATATTGCTGAACCGGTCGGCCGTTCCTTCGATCACCCCGGCCACGGTGTCCGAGGCTCCCTTGGAAATGACCGCCGCCCATTTCTGCAGGTGCCCGTCGATGCCGACCACACCGAGCATCCCCAGCAGGGCGCCGATGAGCATATTGAGGACGATGGCGATGGGTATGGAGAGGATGCTGCGGAAAAAGTTCCCGTACACGGCGCCTTTGGGCAGTCCCCGGAACAGGTTGTGGCTGGACAGATAAATACCGTTGGCCACGGCCATAACCGTGTAGAGGGCGATCGGGTTCGTCGCCGTCGTAACGCCCATCAGCCGGTCCAGAAAAAGGGTCTTGACCAGATAGTCTAAAAGCGGCACGGAAAAGCCGGTGAACAGCAGTGAATCGGATATCCTCACCCAGCTGACATAATCGTTCCAGCGCAGCAGCGGTGACCGACTGATGCCGCCGCCGCCCAGCACCGACTGGACGATGTTCCTGACTCCCGTGATGCCGAACCAGATGAACGCCCCCAGGTAGGCCAGCACCCACCATGAGTTGGTCAGATAGAAGCTGAGAAAGGCCGGAATGAATCCCGTGAGTATTTTCAGCCCGTTTCTCACCGTACTGTTCAGGTAGAAGGGGCTCATGCGGGGCTTGGGTGCGGCTGTCGGGCTGCACTCCAGCCGCAGGCCATTGTCCGAACGGTCGGCGATTCCTCCAAGGGTGACGATGTTCCCCTCCGGCTGCATGCGGGTGAGGTGGGTCTGAACCAGCCAGTCGACCAGACGGCTCTTGCCGAGCACCTTGAGCAGGGGCAGATGTTGAATCAGGCGCTGGTGCAGTCCCTGGGATCCCTTAAGGCTTCTGTACGGGATGTAGGTGACCCGCTTATACACCGGTATCCTGAAGGGGATCACGCTTCGGATGGCCCGGTTCGGCGGTTCCGACGGGTCCCCGACCGCGCAGGGGATCTCACCCGGCGCCACGTGCTGGCGGTGTTTGCACAACCGTCGGGCGCTGGGAGGAAGCGTCTCTAAAATGGCCAGGCCCATGCCGTACATGCGCGAGGAGTGGCCGGTCGAGTCGCTGCCGATTCTTGGTTTGAGGTGCATGGAGCTGTACATGGCCGTGAAGGCGGAGATGTCGTGGAGAATGATCCCTAGCTTTTCGATGCGTTCCGTCTTGCCGGAAAAGGGCTTGGCGGTGGCCAGCCGGCCGATGATGCGCCGGATGACCCGCTTCAAATTGATGGCATTGCCTTCGTTGAGCGCCAGCTGGAGTTCGCTGATCTCCTCGATGTGGCAGGTTTTTCCGGTGGTGTAATCCTTGAGGTTGAAGATTTCCAGCCGGCTGATCAGGCCGTCGCAGTCGTAGAGAATCTCCACCACGTCCTCGGGCAGCAGATCCGTGAGGTTCAAGGTGACCCTGTAGCCGGTGTGCAGGCCGGTGACCCGCTCCAGCATCTGCCGGGGCGCCAGTTGGAGCATTTCCGGGATCTCCGGATCGTCGTGGACCTGGTTGGGATCGGGAATGTCGGGATTGGCCGCCGGCCGCAGGAACTGACGCACGATGGTTTCCGAGTCCAGGTCGTTCATGCGTTCCACCAGGGACGCCATGTCCGCCTGGCGGCCATCATCGGCGCCTTCACAGGCGCTGCGCAGTTCCTCCACCTTGCGCTTCATCAGCGGGAGCAGCTGGTGGTGGATGTATTTGGCCAGGTGGAGAATGGACGGCTGGCCGGGCCGGACGAATGCCAGGAACCGGCCGGCGTCCAGCACGGGCATGTCCAGGCCGGTGGCGGCGTTGATCGCCGGCCGGTGAACCCGGTTGAAGGCGTCCAGGATGTTCAGCACGTAGCGCTGCCGGTAGCGGGTGACCGCGCGGCCCTGGTCCATCAGCCGCCTGACCGGTTCTTCGGCCAGGAAACAGAGGAACGACTGGGCATCCGAAAAGCCCCGGGGGACCCAGATCAGCTGGATGTACTTGCCCCGGAAGCGAGCCGAGAACTCGATGCCGATGCGGATTTCAACCCCCATGATCTGGGCCGCCTCGATCAGCTCGGCGGCGGACGAGGGGTCGATGAAATTGTAGTAGATGACCCGCAGGCGCCGGATGCCCTTGATCCAGGCATCCATGATCAGGTGGGAGGCGGATTTGCGGCCCTTGGTGTTGATGTCGTGCACGTGATCGTCGAAGGCCAGCTGATTCCAGGCTTCAGGCATCTCCAGCAGGTGGTAGCGGCGCAGCATCTTTCGGACGATGCTGGGCTTGCCGCTGGCCACCCGCCTGAAATCATGGGCCAGCTTGAGCTGTTCGATCTCGTTGCCGTGGGCCCGAATCAGGTCCTTCATGATGGACAGGAGCACCCGCGCGGCGTTCTTGGGCAGGGTACCGGCCGAAGCGTGCAGCACTTCGTCACGCAGCGAGCGCAGGGCGTTGAGACGATCTTCCAGGTCTCCGGCCTCCAGGGATTCGAGGAGGTGGATGATGGCGTAGGCGATGCGAAGCCCCCGGGTCTCGGCGAGTTCCTTGATGCCATGGGGATGAAACCAGGGAAACAGGCCCTTCTTGCCGATGACGGCAGGGGTGGACCGGCTCAGCACACCATTGACGATCTTCAGAAGATCACGGTCGCGCTTGTCGAAAAATAGGCTCAACGGGCCTCCGTGGAGTGGATGAATGGGAGCTTCACTTGATTGATCTTGAAAACCGATTTGCCGGTCGGTATTCACTCACCACATACCGCTGCGATCATTGTGGCTTGATCGGTGGAAATTGCGCCAGGATCTTTTGCACCAGCGTGTTGGTGTCCCGGCTGGCTTTCTCCGGGTCATTGTATTCACGGAACCGCTGGGAGCCGGTGCCCCGCCAGAGCAGGGTTTGCGATGCGGCATCAATAAAATCGATGGTCAGGGATCCCTCATCGTATTCGCGGATGTTGTTGCCGGTACCGATGGCGACGCCGCCATGTCGGCCATAGCTGCCGATGCCGAAGCCGAAGCCGCCCCCGGCGCCGTCCGACTCGATCTTCTGGCGCAGGGTGTATTGATAGCGGACCAAAAATGTCGCGCTGCCGTCTTCCGACTGGACGATGCCCTTGTCGGAGAGCTGGCGCGCTATCGCCGTCCGGATGCGGGTGTCGCGCAGGGGATTGTCGATGCGAAGGTCACCGGTTTTCTCCTGGGTTTCCGATTCCCAGCGGTAGGTTTGCATCGAATCAAAATCGGTGGCCGGATCATAGTCCTGATTGACCGTAACCCCCGAGCATCCACCGAGAACAAGGGCTATCGCGCAAACAGCCAGCCAGTTTTTTCTCATCTTGAAGACCTCCACGATTGCCGTTACTGATATGAAGACGCCCCCATCTACCTGCGGTCCTGCGCCGGGTTGGAGCCGAACATCCGGCCGAAGCAATCCTATCTGTCCATCATAATTAGCATATTCGTTAGATAAGTCAAAACAAGACCGCCATCGGCGGCGAAAAAGTCGTCAACCGTCGTGGCGCACGCCCTCCGCGCTGCCGGCTGCGTGGGCGGGTTGGGGCTATCTTCCGCGAAAAAAATGAACATGGCCAAAAAAAGATGACAAATACGGTTAACTTCTCGAATTAAGTGCCGATAAGTGGTCCAACATGATTAGACGCCAACCATCCTTGATTACCATTGCCACGGAAGAGACGATCAGCTTCCTGATGCTTTCGGCGGACGGACGCTTCCAGAGTCCGGCCAGCCTGTCTTTGGCGGACTTTCTTGAGGAAAGCACCCGGCCCGTCAGTCTGCCCAAGACGGCATTGCAATCGGTCAACCGGCT
>NZ_JBUOIV010000046.1:0-39346 GCF_055467485.1 Desulfosarcina sp.
AGATACCGCGCCTGCTGGGATTCGTTGCCGTACTTATGCAGAATCTCGATATTGCCGGCATCGGGCGCCTGGCAGTTGAACACATAGTGCCCGATGGGCGTTCGCCCCAACACTTCGGACACCAGGCCGTGCTCGACCAGATCCAGGCCCATGCCACCCAGTTCCCTCGGATGATTGGGCGCCCACAACTCCATCTGCCTGACCAGCCGGCGCTTTTCCTCGAGCACCGGAAGCAGATCCACAAATTCGCGATTCAGGAATTCCGGCTCCAGGGGGATGAGTTCCTTGGCGACGAACTCGTTGACCATCTCCAGGATCACCTGCATTTTTTCAGAGATTTGAAAATCCATCTTCTCAATCCTTTTTTGTTTCCGTCTGAACGTCGGTGGTTTTACGCAGCCATTACCCTCTGGCAAACCGATGGCTGCGCTTATCGGTAGGTCACCATGCGGTTTCCGGATGGCACTTCCAGGTGACCATATTCGTTGAATGTGTCCAGGCTGATCCGACCGCCGCCGAATTTGAGGCGGGTGATGGAGGCATTGACCAGTTGCCATGAAAGCGCCACGGTCTTTTCTGCGGCGAGGCCCATCACGCTGCCGACCGCCGCAGCGATGGGACCGCCTGAAGTGAAAACAGCGACCTGGCTGCCGTGGTCGCTGCGCGCGATGATATCCCGGATACCGGCGGTCACGCCCGCGGCAAATGATGACCAGGCGGGCAGATCGTCCATGCGGTCCGAACCGGATGCCCAGCGGGTCATCACTCGTCCGAACACCTTTTGAAACGCCCGCCGGTCCGACATCATGCGACCGACATCGCCGGTGAATGCCGGGTCCTCCTTTTCGATGATCGGCACCAGCGACCGTAGAACGGTTTCGTAATCGTATTCATCCAGCGCGGCGGTTTTGGTCGGGATCGGCATGCCGAACCCGGCCTCAAGAAATCTATTCCGGACTTCTCCTAAAGTCTGTTGCTGACGCTCGAGGGTACCGGACCAGCATGCATCGAAGCGGATGCCGGCCCTGAGAAAAAAGTCGCCCAGAACCCGGGCCTGGTGTCGCCCCCCGTCCGACAGTGCATCGTAGTTCGATGTTCCGAAGGACGCCTGGCCGTGTCGGATCAGATACAGGTTGCTCATGGAACGGTTATCCCCGATCAGCCCGGTCGAGATTGCAGCAGGCTGCCTTTTTTCGATTGGCGACCATCCGTTCAGGCTAAGTGGGCCTGTCCGCCACGGTCAATTATGGTTCAGTATTTTCATCTTTTATGGCGGCAGCCATCCGGTGTCAATAAAAATATAGCGAACGCTCGATATTTTTATTGCCTTGCACCCTATTTCATGCGTATAGGGTTCACAACCGAACCAAATGAGGAATCCATGGCATTTTCAATCCTGGTTTGCATCAAGGCGGTGCCCGATCTTGTATCCCACGGCGATCTGACCATCGCGGGTCGCTGGATCGATGAAACGGCCATCGGCTGGTGCATGAATCACTACGATGCCCATGCCCTGGAAGCGGCCCTGGCCATCCGGGATGCGGCTGCCGATGTCACCGTGGATGCCCTGTCGGCAGGACCGGACCGCATTCGCGACACCATTCGGCGGGCCGTGGCCATGGGTGCGGATACGGGCATCCACCTGGACACGGACAGCGCCGAACGGCTGGCCCCGGCGACCACCGCGCGGTTGATTGCCCGCTTCGCCCGGACAAGAGCATACGATCTGATTCTGACCGGCGCCATCTCCGAGGACGAGATGCACGGCGTCACCGGTCCGATGATCGCAGCGGCACTCGATCTGCCCTGTGCCGCGGCAGCAGTGGAAATCCAATTGGACCTGCCGGGCCGATCGCTGGTCGCAACCTGTGAAATGGAAGGCGGGATGGCCGAGATCGTGCGACTCCCCTGCCCGGCGTTGGTGACGGTCCAGACCGGTTGCCGAGTTCCCCGCTACCCGTCCCTGTCCAACACCTTAAGGTCCCGCAGGCAGGCTATCGAACGGATCGTCCCGCCAGAGACGGCCGACCATGCTCCGCCGGCCGAAACGCGGCATGTGGCGTATCCTCAACCGGCATCGGCCTGCCAAGTCATCCAAGGCACCATGACTGAAAAAGCGGACACCCTGTTGCGGCTGTTTAATGACAACGGGTGGCTGAAATAGGACGATTATAGATGATTCCCAAAAAATACACCGGCACCGTCCTGGTCGTGGGTGAAACCATCGAAGGCCGCCTGTCTGCTAAATCCATCGATCTGGGCAAGCAGGCCGCACAATTGGCCGGACGGTTCAACGGTAAGCCGGTAGGCGTGTTGACCGGGCATGACATCGACACGGCGGCACTGGCCTGGTCGAAGGCTGCCGGCATGCCGGTCATCGTCCTGGATCACGCGCATTGCCGCTATCCCAACCCGCCCCTGACCGCTTCGGGAGTCGGGGCATTGGTTGACGAACACTCAGCGCTGGCCGTTTGTTTTCCTCACAGCATGCGCGCCTGCCAGGCGGCCGCCACCCTGGCCTGGCGCATCGAGGCCCCCTGCGTCACCGCCGTCGACTCCCTTTTAAAGGAAAACGGCCAATGGGTGTTCGAACGGGCTGTCTTTGGCGGCAAGCTACGTGAAACCGTGTCTGCTGCGAACAGGCCGATCGTCCTGACAGTCATGCCGGGACTCGTCTCGCGCTCGGCATCCCCGGATCTGACTGGCCATTTTCCATCGGTCGAAACCCGGCATCTGGCAGACACGGACCACCGATTCATTCCAAGGGGAATGAATCGACAGGCGCACACGGATCAAGCGCTGGAAAGGGCGCAAGTGGTCGTGGCAGCCGGACGCGGCCTGAAAGGTCCTGAACACAAATGCCTGCTCGAGGCGGCGGCCGGCATGTTCAACCATGCGGCGATCGGCGGTTCGAGAGGCGCCTGCGACCTGGGCTGGCTGCCCCACTCCCTTCAGATCGGCGAAACGGGCCGCACGGTGGCACCGGCCCTTTACCTGGCCTGCGGCATTTCCGGCGCCCCCCAGCATCTGGCCGGCATGCGCGAATCCCGGACCGTCGTGGCCGTGAACACCGACCCGAAGGCAGCCATATGCAACCTGGCGCACTATGCGGTGATCGAGGATTTGACCGTTTTCCTGCCGGTATTGCGGGAACGATACGACCGGATGACAGAAAAAGGAGATGAGGAATGAAGATCGACGAGGTAAGGCGTATTCTCACCATCGGTGCGGGCACCATGGGGCATCAGATCGGATTTCTCTGCGCCCTGCACGGTTACGAGGTGGTCGTCTACGATGTGGCACCGCCTACTTTCGAAGCGACCCGCAGGCGGCTGGCGCAGCTCGCGGACCAATTCGTCAAACGCGGACGCCTGCCAGCCGGAGAAAAGGTCGCGGTCCTAAACAGGATCACCTTCACTGGCGATGCAGCGGCAGCGGCAGGCGGGGTCGACATCGTCACCGAGTCGGTGCCGGAAGACCCTAAGTTGAAAGGCAAGGTCTTTGCGCAATTCAACCGCCTGTGCCCGCCGCGCACGGTGTTCACCACCAACACCTCGACGCTGGTCCCTTCCATGTTCGCCGAAGCCACCGGCCGGCCAGATCGCTTCCTGGCCTTTCATTTTCACGACATTCTGCTCACCGACGTGGTGGATGTAATGCCCCACCCGGGCACATCAGCCGAATCGGTGGAGCTGATCCGCGCCTTTGCCGAGCGGCTCCACCAGACCGTCATCGTTCTTGAACGGGAGAATGTCGGCTACGTGTTCAACGCCATGCTCAGCGACCTGTTCAAATCCGCCCTGACCCTGGCATCCAACGGTGTGGCCGCCGTCGAGGACATCGACCGGGCCTGGATGGGCGTGCTCCAGTCAGCCGTGGGTCCCTTCGGCATGATGGACAAGGTGGGCCTGGACACAGTCTGGAAAATCAACGACTATTGGGCCAGGGCGACCAACGACCCCCAATTGACGGCCAATGCTAGGTTCTTGAAAATGCGCATCGATGACGGCCGGTTGGGTGTCAAAAACGGGGCGGGTTTCTACACTTATCCGTCACCCTTGTTTCAGCAGCCCGATTTTCTCAAGGGCGAAGGATAGTTCAGGTCTCTTGAATCGATGTGATCGCCTCTGTCACGGTCTTCAGGCCGGATGCGACAGATCGTGTCTCAGCGCATTTGAGCCGGGATCATGGAAGGATTTGGGTCAGTTAACAGCTGTTGATATTATGTAGCTGATACCCGTTGGAACTTTTTGCGATATTCCGTCGGCACCAAACCGGTCTGTTTGGAAAATATTTTTCGGAACGTACTGCTGTCTTCGTAGCCCACCTGGTAGGTGATTTCATCGAAGGACCGGCTTTCATTTTCCAATAACCGCTTGGCGACTTCGACCCTGATGCTCTGCTGGTAGGTCAACGGGGTTTCCCCGGTGGCATTTTTGAAGCGCCGCTCCATCGTACGGCGGCTCATGCAGCTTTTACCGGCCAGGCTTTCATAATCGAAGTTCTTGTCGAAATTACTCTCGATCCATTCCTGGATGGAGAGAATTTGATCGTCATTGTGGTCTTTGCGGAATTGAAACATGCAATAGGGAGCCTGGGTCGTGCGGCCAATATCGGAAATCATGGACTTCGAGGATTGCAAGGCCACTTCATGCCCGCAGTATTTTTCCACCAGGTAAAGCGATAGATCGATGCCCGCGTTATACCCCCCCGAACAGAACAGATTGCCTTCGTCGGTGATCAACCGTTCAAGCTTAAGTTTTATCTGAGGGTAGCGCTTCTTGAATTGTTCCGCAAACCCCCAATGTGTGGTTGCCGTCTTTCCATCCAGCAGCCCGGTTTCCGCCAGCACGAATGCACCGGAACATATCGTTGCAATGTGCGAACCCTGTCGATACATCCTTTTTAACCAGTCGAGCACTTCTCCTTGCTCGTTGAGCACGTTGTCAATGTCCAGAATTGAAGACACCACGACCAGATCCGTTTTTTGCACATCGTCAATGGATCCATCCGGAACAAGCCGGACACCGTTCAAGCATCTAAAGGGTTTCCCGACGGTTGTCACCAGGTTGACGTCGAAGTAGGGCGTGACGGCTTTCCCGTTGAAAAAATTCCACATCACCCCTGCCTGATAAAACACATCCATCGGACTGGTGACGGTTGCGGCCATGGTGTTCTGCATGGCCAATACGGTAACCGATTTCATTTTACCTCCATGGCATGATCAAACTTATTTATGTCATATATGCCACTTCCTCGACATTCGGTCAAGGGGTATCCTGGGTCAAAATGACGATGGGCCTTGAAACGAGATCATCTAACCAATCCACATGGAGGGCAATGCAATGACAACAATTCTGGAAGCCATTTATGACCAATACAGGAAGGCTGACTTCACCGATCGACTGCACATATACCTTCAGTTCCCGGAGTTAAGGAACGATTTCCTTGAAATCGATCAACAAGAAACGCGGACAGATTTTTTCGAAACCGCCAACCCGCCACCTAAGGGCCTCAATCTCGTCGGCAGATTGATCAATCGGAGCTTCGCTTTCTTGTGGTGACGCATCCCTTCCTGGCATGGCCTGGATATCCACAAGACTTCACCGGAAATAGGTGCGTAAATGTTCACCGATTCACATCCATTGCCGATGCGTTCGATACGTCTCGCACCTTACTTTCGGCTGTTTCACCGGCGGTGGAACCTGCGCCATCGATTTTCGCTGCCTGCCGGCGCAGGTCTGGCGTCGTTCCTGGAAGCTGGGGTGTATCCTTTTCGCCACTCGATCCGTCTGTAGTGGAAGATCGAAGGTTCCGCGGTGACACCGGGCAATGGGAATTAATTTTAAAACGTCACATTCACACTCTTTATTGCCATATGCTCTATTTTCATATCCTCCGCCGCCCTTGCACTGTCGACAGTATTCCGGCCCGCCAGGAGCAGAGGGATGGTTGGCGATTAGACGCAGCCCTGTTCGGATATACGGCCATCGAAAAAACCGGCGCATGCGATCGCGGATGGCATGAGGAGCCCTTTGCATGGATGCACCACTGCATGGTTGTATGTTTGGCTTCCATCTAACACGCGACATACGATGATAGGGGGTATCGACATGTACGATCCTTATTTTACAAGATTTTTGATGAGGGAGCGAGAACGCGAAATCAGGGAAGAAATTCGAAGGGATGGTTGTCACGCGCGTAGACGCCGAGGAGGCTCCGGCTTATCAAAAAAGATTGCACGCCGGCTTCTATCTATTTTTATTAAGATTGAACCCTCCCCGCGGCAAGCCGCGGAGAATCTTCACCGTATGGATGAAGATCGATTTCCGGTTCGCTCGCCAATCCCGCCACAAGCGACGGGGAAGGCGCTCGCTATTGCGGTTTTAAACGATTACCGGTCCAGGGCAGAGCCGACAGCGGGTAAACAATTTAAAGGGCATGCATGAATCATGGAAAAAAGAATTCTCGTGATCGGTGGCACGGGCCTGTTGGGGGAACCCGTGGCAAGGCATTTAAAAATGAGTGGTCTTAGCGTGCGGCTTATGGTGCGCGACGTTGCGCAGGCGGCCAGACATTTCGGCGATGGTTTCGAAATTGTCGAGGGCGACCTTGCGGATGCATGGCTCCTAGAGGCGGCATTTAGAAACTGTTTCGGCGTACATATCAATCTTTCGGGAGAGATCGAACAAATCGGTGTAGAAAGAATCGCGGAAATTGCGGTCAAACTGAAACTGCAACGCATTACCTACATCTCGGGAACATCGGTGGCCGCAGATAACGTTTGGGTGCCGGTGATCCGGCGCAAGTTTTTCGCCGAGCAGGCCATACGCGAAAGCGGCATACCGTACTGCATCTTCTGCCCGACGTGGTTCATGGAAGTGCTGCCGAAATATGTGAGCGGCGACCGCGCCTTCGTGTTCGGCAGACAACCGCATCCGTATCACCTGCTCGCCGCCGATGACTACGCCCGGATGGTGGTGGCATCATATGGAAATGAAGCAACCATCAACAAGCGTTTCATTCTCCATGGGCCGGAAGGCATCCTTTTTCATGACGCCGTCAAACGCTACTGCGCGGTGTTTCATCCGCACATCAAAAAGGTGTCCACCATGCCACATTGGTTGGCGACGTTCATCGCCGCGACAAGAGGTCCCAAGGAGTTGAAGTTTGCCAGCGATTTCATGGCCGCTTTTGAAAAAATAGGCGAACGAGGTGACCCACAGGAGGCTAACGACCTCTTAGGGGCCCCGCGAATCCGTCTGGACGACTGGCTCCACCGGAGAGAGGGAAAAGCACTGCGCATACCGGCAGCCGGACAGGGAACCTTGGAGACCGCCTTTCCGTGACAATCATCAAGGGGTTTAAAAATGAATACCGACGATGCACCGCGGTTTGTCCAAAAAATGAGGGATGACGCCGGCTTTAGACGGACAGTGACCAGCTTCGGCGTGTCATCCGAACTCTTGTATTTTCTCAAACGCAGCGGTTTTGAATTCGACCCATGCGACCTGGTCAAGGCCATGGCGGCCTGCATGGCCGAATCGGAGACCCCCTCTGAAAGCGGGATCGATTGATGCCGGAGAAAGCCGTAAAAGAGTGCGCCGACATGGGAATCGGAGAATCATTGATCGCCTGCGGGATTTTCAGGCACGAGCTGGATAGCGTGCTTCCCGCTGAAAACGGTATCGCCGTGCACTGGCTTGATGCAGCGCTGCACGCGGATGCCGGGCGGATGAAGGCGGCGCTCGACCATGCGATCACGGTTCATCGAGCCCATTCTGCCAATCGCATCCGTTTTCTTTTCGGCAATGGATGCCATCCGGACATCGGCAAGGTCGCCGAGGACTGCGGGAGTTGCATCCCTCCGGTTAGCAACTGCATTCAGGCGATCATCGGCCCGCACAGGACCAGGCAACTGGAAGCGAATCGCACAATGGTAATAACGCCGGGTTGGATCACCGCGTGGCCGGATATCATGGAGGGCCTGGGCTGGGATGAGGTCGATGTCCGCATCAATCTGGGCCGTTATGACCGCATTGTGCTGATCGACCCCGGTGTGGCGCCTGTTTACGACGAAGCGATCCTTGCCTTTTACGATCTCGTGCAGGTACCGGTCGAGATCGAAGCGACAGACCTGGCGTATTTTAAACGATTGGTGGACCAAATCCTGGATGCCCCCACATGAGGAGGATATGATGGCTCAACCCAATCCGGTTTTCGAAAAAAATTACGGGGACTATCTGCGGCAGTTGGACAGCACCCATATGTCGCGGTGGGAATCGGTTTTAGACATCACCGTCGATGAAAAAAGAAGAACCGCACAGATTCCCTTCTTCCAGGCCTCTTTCCGGGTGTCGCCATTCGGTGTGGTCGACGAGCGGGGCAGACGCCCCGACTATGGCACCTGTGTGATCTTGCTGAAATACCTGCTGATGTGCCCGCACCACGTCCCCTGCGATCAGGCTTGGATCACCTATCGTGATTTCGCCGACTCGGGTCAGACGCAGAATGTCGGTCTGGCCGACTATGCCGCGACGACCATCTCCAAACGGTATACGGGCGGTCTCGAACGGCTCAAAGCAGCTGTCAGCGCACTTGGCGGGCGTCCGCCCGAGACCGATTACCCATACGACCTCTCGGCCGTGATACCGGCGCTTCCGCGAATCCCGATTCTGTTTCTGTTCAACGATGCCGACGAGCAGTTTCCTGCCCGGGCGGTCATTTTATACCAGCGGCGGGCGGCGCATTTCCTGGATGCCGAGTGCCGGGTCATGGTCGACTGGTATCTGCTGGAGCATTTGAAACGCGCTGAACCGTCGCTTGCACACGCGTGAATCGGGATCTGATCATTCAGGGGCCTATCGCCCCTTCACCGGATTTAGCGCTGGACCATACGGGCGAAAGGGGGTATGAAAAATGCAGCTCGCCACTGTCGAATACGGGATCAAATCAAAATGGGGTGTTGAAATGGTCTCCGACTATACATTCAATGAAATATTTGACGAGTACCATCCCAAGATCCTCCGGTACCTTACGAGAATCGTCGGCCCCGACGATGCCGAAGACCTCTCCCAGGAGGTGTTCGACAAGATCAGCAGGGGGCTGAGCAGGTTCCAGGGAAAGTCCAGCCTCTCCACCTGGATCTATCGCATAGCGACCAACACCGCCATCGACAGGTCCCGCTCCACGGCATACAAATATGGGAAGACGCACCATCCTTTCGAGGACGAAAAGTCCCATGAATCGTCCGATGTCACGGTTGCACCGACCTCCCCTGTCACCGACCAGCTCGTGATCCGCAAGGAGATGAGCGATTGCGTCAATGAATTCATCGACAACCTGCCCCCCGATTACCGGACCGTGATCGTACTCGGCGAGATGGAAGGTTTCGCCAACAAGGAGATCGCACAAATCCTGGGCATATCGCTGGAAAACGCAAAAATCCGGCTCCACCGTGCCAGGGCCACGCTCAAGAACGCCCTGCGGGAAGGGTGTGATTTCTACTACAGCGAGGGAAACACCCTTGCCTGCGACCGCAAGCAGATTCAAATTTTGCCGAAAACCCCCTCATAAACCCAGGACTTTTCCCTTAGCCACAATTTCTTGTTTTTCTTACGCGTTTGGAATGTTCTCTAAAAAAAGAGTGGCAGGTGTATCCATTCGTGGGACCAATCCGTCTATGGGGGTAAATGTTTTCAAACAAGCAAGGAGGTAAAACCCATGTATGGATCAGAGCTATGTGCGTTTTCGTTTTGGTGGATTGTTCCCCTCATCATGATGATCCTGTGCTTTTTTATGATGCGCGGGCGCAGGCGGACGATGATGAGCGCCTTCGGTTGTTGCGGCCGTGACTGGCAACAGGCCAAAAGTGCGCAATCGGCAAGGGATTTACTCGACAGGCGATATGCGTCGGGAGATATCGACAAAGCTGAGTACGAAGAGAAGAAGAAAGCGCTTGACGGTCCGATCGACGCGGATACGGATGAAAACCCACCAGACGGAGGAACGACGAGATGAATTGCAAAGAAACGCAACCACATATCCCCATGACCACAACCAGTGCGGTCTGTCCCATCGGGGAAACGACCGGAAAGAAAAATATCAGCGAGTCCAAGACCCCGGTCCTGTCCTGTGAGGGCGCCTGCATCCGGGGCGAGATTGCCAGGCTCGCAGCCAACCTCGTTGCCAAAAATGAACCGTACGGACGGGGGTGCCACGGGGAGTTGATCACGGTACCAGATTCCGCGATTTCGCAGTGGATCCGAACGGCCGACAAAGTGATCCTGATCGACGGCTGCTTTCTGAGATGCCACGGCCGCGTCATCGAAAATCTGATCGACGAAGACAGGCTGATTCAGTTCGACGCCCTATCCCACTACAAGCGGTACACGGATATTTTCGACTATGAAGATGTGCCGGAAAAAGAAAGGAAGGCAGTGGCGCAATCCGTGGCCGATTGGGTTCTCGACAGCCTGGAGAACGGCCCCGTTGAATGTTCGGGCGAACGGGTTCAGGCGGAGGGGCAATGCGGCACCTGCTGCGGTTGACCCTTCACTGCCTGCACGCGGTAGCAGGATTCCGGAACGGGGTTACAGCCAAAGAAGCCCCCCATAAGGAGATCGAAGATGCCAGTGTACCTGAAAGCGCCCCGTGGATTTGAAAAACTTGCGCAGTTCGAAAAAGTTCTCATCATTCCATGTCGATTCTGCCCGGCCGCCAGTCTCGCGATCAGCAAAAATGAGCCTTACTTCGAATTTCACCGGCACCTGTTCCAGACGGCCGCCTATGAACGATACATCCAAACGATGAAGGCCGAGCTGGAGAATGGTGGAGTGCAGGCCGATGTGTTCAGGAGCCGCCTGCCCCACCAGTTCGTCGTCTGCATGTGGACCAGCCTACGTCGTTCGAGGTTGAAGAAACGCGCGGAAAAGTACGATGCCCTGGTGGTGCTGGGCTGCGAGGCAGCCGCCCAGACGATCAGAAATTCGCTCGGCGCCTCGCCTATCCCGGTGATCCAGGGAATGCGGACCGAAGGGATCATGAGCGTTCTGCCGCGGTTTCAATGGCCCGGCAGGATCAGGCTTCAAATCAACAGCATCACACCGCTGCTTCACCATAAAGAGGCGCACGAACCGTGGATGCACCTTTGATCCTGAGTCGGCGCCGCAGGATGCCATAAATCCGGTAATTTTAACAAGGAGGAAACTTACGATGGAAACAAACAACACAGCGCGAGAAACGGTCCTGGTAGAGAAGGCAGATGTTCTGATCGCGATCGGCGCGGCTACGGCGGCGAACTGCATTCCCTGCTTCGAACATCTGTATGAAAAGGCCGTCACATCCGGAATCACGAAAGCCGAGATCAAAAGAGCCTCGGAAATTGCCGGGCTGGTCAAAAACGGTGCCCATACGGCCATCTCCAACAGCATCGATGAACTCATCGGGTCCAAGGGAAACAGCGGCTTGGATTGCACGAAGACGGCGTCCGGATCGTGTCGCTGCTGAGGATCACTGTTATCGCGATTCCAAATATTTAGGGAGTTATAAACATGCATCACTGCGACCGTTGTAAATTTCGAGGGCGATACGACCAGAATCCAGGATCGATGATAGCCAGACTCTGGAAGTGGCACATCGGATGGTGCCCGGGATGGAAATCCTATGTGAAGTCGCTGCCGGATGAGAGACGCAGGGAGATCCGTGAAAAATACAGCCGGGAATCGGCGACATGAACATCGGCATATATATCTACGATCAGGCGGAGGTTCTGGATTTTTCAGGACCGTTTGAAGTGTTCTCGACCGCATCGAGGGTTTGCCCTGACCAAGACCCGTTCAATGTATTCATGGTCGGGGAAACCGGTCAGGTCGTCACCGCCCGGGCCGGGTACCGGGTGATGCCGGCCTATGGATTTCATGACCATCCGGACATCGATGTCCTGATCGTTGCCGGGGGCGTACACGACGGAGAAATGAGAAAATCGAATGTGATCCATTGGATCGCGCAGCAGGCAAAGAAAGCAGGGATCGTTGCCTCCGTGTGTACGGGCGCCTTTCTGCTGGCGGAGGCCCGGGTGCTGAAAAACCGCAACGCGACCACGCACTGGGGCGATATCGATAACCTTCGGGCGCGCTATCCGGATTTGACGGTTCATGAATCGATTCGATGGATCGATGAGGGGACCGTCGTCACATCCGCCGGGATCTCGGCCGGCATCGATATGAGCTTACACCTGGTCAGCCGGTTGCACAGCCCTGAACTTGCCCGGAAAACCGCTCTGCAAATGGAGTTTGATTGGGAAAACAACCTATCGGCAGGAGGGCCTCCCAACAAGGGGCCATGATAATCAATCGTGACGGCGCAGGAGCGGAATTGAATGAGGGTGGGATCAAGGCAACGGGAGGATGCCTGTGTGGCGCGGTGAGGTACCATATTAGGGGTGCGTTGCAAGGGATCGTCAATTGCCATTGTTCGAAATGCCATCCGTTCCATGGCAACGTCGGTACCTAAACCCGTGTAGCTCTCGGGGAAATCGAAATCGTCGAAAACCGCTGCCTGAAATGGTTCCGATCGGCAATCGCAGGAACCCCGACCATACAACGGGGTTTCTGCGTCGAGTGTGGCTCCTCTCTCTTCTGGCACCCAGGAGACCAACAAACCATTTCAGTTGCTGCGGGCTCTTTCGGTCAAACGACGGGCCTGGAAACCATCGGGCATGTCTGGATCGGCCAGATCGGCGATCTTTATGAAATACGAGACGATCTCCCGGGGTTCGAGCGCGGCTGGAATAAATAAGGGTCCTGGCAACTTGAGCCGTTGTGATCCCGAGGAATGGCAGGTCGAATGGTATCGATCGTCACCATTCGACTCGCTGCGGTGATTGTATCATGACGTTAACAACCAGATGGATCGACTTTTTGTATCGTATGGCAACCGGAAGCAGAATGGTCCGCAACGTGTTCACGCCGATAGGGGCTATTTTTTTCAGCCTGTTGTTGTTCCTGTTCGTCGTCGCGGCCCTGCTCGTCGACCGTCTGATCGGCCCTGTAGACCTTTTTCCAGGGCGGCTTCCCGTCATGCTGTCATTACCGCTGTTTTCGATCGCCGCTTTTTTGATCGGTTGGTCGGTTGGTCATTTTTTCAAGGCCAAAGGAACGCCCGTTCCCATCAACCCGCCGCCACGGTTGATCGCCTCGGGACCGTATGCATACAGTCGGAATCCGATGCTCACCGGGGTGTTCGCCCTGCTTTTCGGCACAGGTGTATTGCTTGAGTCGATCTCTCTTATTATCCTCTTCACGCCGCTTTTCATCCTTCTCAATGTCTGGGAATTAAAGGCGATCGAAGAACCGGAACTGGTAAAACGCCTCGGCCGGGAATATGCAGCATATCGGGAAAAAACCCCGATGTTTTTACCGAAGATACGCTTGAAGAAGGATGCGTCAAAGTAACCGCCAAGCCATAAGAACACGTGCTCTGTTCAACCGGCATTCGAAGGTTTGATTAAGATGTCCGAAGTGCTGGCCAGTTGAGCCATAAAGAACCCGAATGTCAGGCTTGTCGGATTCGGAATGCCACGCCTGAATCATCCTGTGCCGACCTTTGATAGGATCGCTGAACTGACCTGTTTCATTCACGTGGACTTCACCGGCAAGAGGGGGGGTGGAAAAATGGAAGATAACAGAATGGATTTACTGATGAAAATGAATAATCGCGACGTCAAAAAGTTCTTTTTAAAAATTGGCTTACCCATGATGCCATGTGGTATGGCAACTGTGTTTTCGAACTGACGACATGCCCGTTCGTGGATTAGTCTCGATTAATCCCAACTCATATGAATCAAACGGCATCTTAAGGTTGCATATTGAAATCAGATGCTTCAGGCCATCCAAGATGCTGACATTCCAGGATGGAAATAAATTGTGAATCGGCGCTTGACCCCTGCAGCTGATCTATTCTATTTTTGACTATCGGGAATAGTTATTTGTTCCTTCCTCCCTGTTCTGGCCATGCACCATTACATCGAAAAGCGCCTTGAATATAAGCGATCCCGATGTCCTATTTATTTGACGATGTACCCTTCGGCAATTCCAGGAGAAGAGGTGCTGTCACCAATCTGAGTTTGGGAAGGAGGGAATATGTCTATTATTACCATTTCTAGAGGATCGTATAGCAGGGGTGTAGAAATTGCAGAAATAGTAGCTGAAAAATTAAGTTACCAATGTCTTGATCGAGATGTATTGATCGAGGCTTCCAAAGAGTTTAACATCCCAGAGGTCAAACTCGTTCAAGTCCTTGAAGATCCCCTTTCTTTTTTTGAGCGCTTTAGTAAAACGAAAAAGATATATATTGACTTCATTCAGGCTGCCTTAATCAATCGTCTTAGGGCGGACAATATTGTCTACCACGGTCTGGCAGGTCATATTTTTGTAAAAGAGATACCGCATGTTCTCAAGGTCCGGATAATTGCCGATTTGGAATATCGGGTCGCGTTCGTGATGAAACGAGACACGCTAAGTAGAGACAAAGCATTAGATTTTATAAAAAAAATTGATAGTTCAAGAAGAGAATGGGGACAACATCTTTATGGAATAAATCTGGAAGACCCCATCCACTACGATATCGTCATCAACACTGAGAGCATGTCTTCAGACGTTGCCGTGAAAATAATTTGCGAAATGGTAACCGGGAAACAATTTCAAACGACCCCTGCATCCCAAAATAAAATGGAAAACCTTGCTTTATCCCTTAAAAAGAAAATTGACAACCTTCCGTTGTCACTTAAATCAACGGTATCCCACTCACAACGCTAATCGAAAAACAATTACAAAGCCTCTATATGGATTCGAAGAGCCTTAAGAGAACCTCCATACAGCTGATTATTTTTTCTATCTTAAAGACGACCAAGTGCAAATTACGTTAACCATAGCTCCGACCTTCAATTCCGGCCAACGGCCAGTTTTGTAATGCCAATCGTAATCCTATGTTGTACCGATTCGCCGTCGGCAATGAATTGGCAAATATGGTTTAAAAAGCAACGGTTTAAACCAGGGTCAGTTCATAGATTATCTCAATGTATCTGTATACCATCTTATGATTGACATTTAATTACTTCGTTACCCCCCACGCGCCGGTATTGTTAGTCATCATTTTCCCATGAATTTTATTAAATAAATATGTAACCTTTTAGCCTGTCAAACGTTGCTGATAATAATACTGCTTCCGAAAACTGACCTCCTTCCTGAAGTTGCTGACATTTTGCTAAGCCTTTATATCAACATTCGCCTCTTCCGCTGAGAGACCCTGCTGTTCGAGACGACGATCTGTTTTGACCCGAACCACGACATAGCGTCTCTAAGGGGGGGTGATAACTTCTTTATAGTACGGTAAAGAAATGATCGGATTTAAATCTTTGTCTAAATTCTAAATAAGGAGGATAATTATGAATTTAAGATTGAACAGACTTACCGTATCGATTATTATTTTGTCCCTAATCTGTTTGGTAAGCGGTCCTGTTTCGGCAAAATCGGAAATCGTTCCCGGGGGACCATGGATAAGCGATAACCAGACCGTCAATCTAAATGCTTTCAGCAGTTATGATGAACTGGTCAAGTCGCTTAAACAGACCGAGAAGGCATCGAAAGGCTTGGTAGAACTGGAGGTCATCGGATTGACCAACCAGGGGCGGGAGATTTATCTCGCCAAAATCGGAGATCCTGATAAAACACCGGTCATGATCCAGACCCAACAACATGGCAATGAACCAATCGGCACTGAATCAGCACTGAAGGTTATCAAAGCACTGTCGACCGGAAATGCAGCCGCGATGAAAATCTTAAATGAACTCTATGTCCTTATCGTTGTTCGCGTCAATCCGGACGGTGCAGAACTATGGCAGCGTGAAAATGACGATCCGACAGCACCCGATCGTAGAACCAGCAGATACATTTACACCAGCGGCGGTGTCGGTTGGGATATCAACCGCTACCACTTTTCGGATTGGACAGATTGTCCGCTTTACGCCTGGTATATGACGGATCCTGTTACCTACCCCTACCCGGAAAATCCCGTTCCCGAATCTGTAGCGGTCATGACTGCTTTTCTGAACTATCAACCCATCTGGATGGTCGATTTTCACGGACAGGCCACCTATGTGACAGATGAAGGTGAAAATGTCACCAGTTCGATGCTCTGGCCCACAAACGAAGATGCCGCCGCTGTCGTAGACCTCTCCAAGCAGCTTTGCGTGGTGATGATGGACCAGATGTCGCAATATGGATTTGCCACTGTCAACCTTTATCCAGGTGGTCCGGAACCCGGAATTGCTCGAAACGCATATGGCATTGAGGGTGCAGGAAGTGTTCTCGTGGAAATCAAAGGCGGGATAGGCCAGAAGTCCAACGGCATGTTGGTCAAACATGCTGTGGAGCAGATGATGGCCATTTTAGAGGCAACCGCTGACGGATCTCTGTACATGGCCGATCCTGACCGCGTGGAAGAACTGGATATTGGGCGCACACCTTACTATAAACAGATACCGGCGAATGGAAATGAGGATGAACCGACTGAGTAGCCATAGCGACTTATAACGATTTGCGCGCTGGAGCGATTATCGCTTTGCAATATGGACTATGTGATTTGCGAAACCGTTTTTTTTGCTATTAATGCGGAGCCATGGATGAAAAGGCCGACTACCAGATCTTGTGGTCGGCCTTTTCACGTTGAAGTCCCTTTTACATGCAGACATAGATCGATATATTTCGAGACAAAAACAGCAATGGCGTTCCGCGATATCTCCAACGAATCACCGTATATGGCGAGGTCCACGCGGCGAAGATGATCTCAATACATCACAACAATGCCCATCCATGGGAATTGTGGTTATTTTTTATCACCACACCGTGGTATTAACCCATTATTATCTCACAGCATAATATTTGACATCTCCCTCCGCAATGATAATATAATTCGTTTAATCCTCTTGCATATGGCGCTCGAACCGCTCGTCCAACCTGGTCTTTATGTGAAATCTGTACCTGTCTGAAGTCTCCTATTGGTAAGTTCATGCTCTAATTTTCTTTCCTGCTGAACCACTTACATATTTTCCTTTAGTTTTAACCTGATAACCAGGTGAAAAAAAATGGAGACTCCACTCAAATTATGCATGTTTGGCTCCTAATGGCGCATGTTTGCATCATTAGGAGCGTTCTTTAATCCGGAGGAACCAAAATTTAGGGCAATCAAGGAGGTCAATTATGGCCAAATATCTATATCTTGCTTCATACACACAAGAGGGCTTGAAAGGTCTTTTAAAAGATGGCGGTTCAAAACGAAAGGCGGACCTTAGTACCGCTGTCAAAGAATTGAATGGGACTTTGGAAACGCTTTATTTTGCCTTCGGGGAAAATGATGTTTACAGCATTGTCGACATTCCCGACAATGTGAGCGCCGCAGCCATCGCCCTTAAGATAAATGCCAGCGGTGCAGCTAAAGTTAGAACAGTTGTACTATTGACCCCCGAGCAAGTCGATGAAGCAACCAAAATAAATGTCAGTTATCGTCCACCCGGACAATAAAAATTTATGCGGTCGAAGACAGAACACCACGGGTTCACCCGCGGATGAATGAGCTTTACCTCGTCTCTGCGTTAGCAGAGGTGAGGTCGGCTCCGCAGGAGACGTAGACCGTCAGTACCCCGGGTTTACCCGGGGAATCTATTCTTTAAATTAAGAACTAAAAGAAAGGCAGAGAATGCATTGTCTTTGCCTTTCTTTTTTCAAGATATCCAACTATCACCGGATTTGGCAAATTCCGTTCGGTCAAGATGATCTCAGTGTATCTGCAATCCGATTGAATGATTGGAATGGCGGTATTTTACACCGCAGCTAACTAATCATTCTTAAAAGAATAAGAAGCTATCAAAATGATAAAATCAGAAAGTTTCCATAAAATAAAAATAATTGTAATTGGATTTTTATTTGGTGCTATTCTACTTATCGCGATGTCTATGATACAAAAAAGTATTATTGGCCACACCCCTCTAATACACAAGGAGTGTATAATATTAGTTCTTTTTGGTGGTGTCTCAGGAGGTTTGATAACACATTATTTGTTTAAGATAAAAACGCTTAATAATAAATTACAGCAACGCGTTAACACTTTAGAGTCGGTTCTGCCAATATGTTCATACTGCAAAAAAATTAGGAAACCTAAAACTGATTGGAAGGATTCCAACTCATGGCAACATTTAGAATCATATATATGTGATAGAACTTCATCTCAATTTACACATGGTGTTTGCCCAGATTGCATAATAAAGCTCCATGACAAAAATTATTCAATAAAGATCAAACCGACGTAGCCGGAACTAAAAGTATTAACCAAGGGAGGTAATCCTTGGCTATTTTAAATCAAGATACCTTTCCAATTCATCTGCAAACTATACCTGATCGGAAAGGCCATGACATTTTGAATTTTATCAAACCGGTAAAAATCTCAATTTGTTAACAATAAGGATCAGTCGCCATGATTTGGGAAAAAGACGACTATACGATTTCTTCTGAAAGAAAAAATGTGGATATTGATGCCCTTCACGATATGCTCCGGCGTTCGTATTGGGCCAAGGATCGTTCTCGTGAAGCTGTTGAGAAAGTTATCGAAACATCACTATGCTTCAGTATGTTACGGGGTGAAGAAATGATCGGATTTGTCCGAGTTCTTACTGATACTATGGCTTATGCGATCATCCTTGATATGATCATTAGAGAAGAATTTAGGGGTAAGGGACTCGGGAAATGGCTGATACAGTGCATTTTTGGTCATCCTGAAATTAAACCTCTAAGGCAAGTTCTATGGACAAGTGGTGCAGATGCTTTTTATCGGAAAACTGGTTTCAGAGAGATGTCCAATCTCAAGTTTATGTCTGTAAATTGGGTACTGTAAACTTATCAAACCAGTCAATAATTATGACGGGCAGCATGAGAATATGGCGGACACCAAAACCTCATCCCGATAATGCAGATGCCTCCAACGAATCACCGGACCTGGCAAGGTTCACGCAGCAAAGATACTCTCAATGTATCACCAGGCGACCGATTTATCAGATATGTTCATTGACTGGTGTGAAAACACCACCCACCCAAAATACCGTCTTACCGCAAGATGCAGCGGTGCTTGGAATTGACCAATTTTTCCGAACCTGGCCAGAAAGCACACGAATCGGTGGGTTCCGCATTCGTAGGATAACCATTACGTACCAGGAGACTCTGGCTTTTCTGTTTCTTGGCAATTAGCTATCAGTGATGACGGACAAGGACCTTGAAAGAGATTCTGCTATATTGTATACGCGATTTAATCCAGATTGAGAGTACACCATGAACCACTGCAATAGACGTGATTTCATTAAAATTGGTACAGGTTTGCTTTCTACCTGCCTGTTGCCGTCGGCAGGGTGGTCTGCCCTTTCACCGGACAACTCTCATCGCACGCTCTCCTTTTATAATACACACACCGGGGAAGAGCTCATCACCTGTTACTTCAAAAACGGCGCCTATTGCCCCGATGCCATGGGCCGCATCAATCACATATTAAGGGACCACTACACCGGCGACATCGAAGCCATGGATCCCCAGTTGATGGACCTGCTCAATTCCGTAAGCCGTCAATTGGGATGCAGTGACCCCTTTCACATCCTTTCCGGTTACCGTTCACCCCAAACCAATGACCGACTGCGCAAACAAAGGTCCGGCGTGGCCAAATCCAGCTATCACATCCTTGGACGCGCCATCGACATTCGCCTGCCCGGATGCGATACGCGCCAATTGCGCGAAGCCTGCCTGGATTTGAAACTGGGCGGTGTTGGTTACTATCCCCGCTACGATTTCGTTCACGTGGATACCGGAGGCTTTCGAACCTGGAATGGATAGGGTCCCATTACCATCAGGGAGTCCTTGCCAAACCGCATCTAAGACAAGAGGTATATGGGGTTTCTTATTACAGTCACTGCCCTACGCGCATGCGCGCACGCAGTTGTCTTTTTATTGTCTATCAATCTGTCTTGATGGACGCCCTGTCTGGATGCTGTCTTGATAGACGCCTTTATGAATTACAACTGGGGAGGACGAAACCATTTACAGTTACCCCGGCGGGTGGGTGGCAGGCTATTGCTGGAAAGCGCAAGTTTTGACAAGGTCCAAAGAACTGAGATACCTATTCAAGCCAACCGCTGGAAAAAAAGGCCGGCTGCCAGATCTGGCAGTCGACCTTTTGAGGTTGAAGTCCATCTCAACCGCAGATGTGTTCCTTCCACATCGGGTGCAATCATGATTTGGGGAATACATCTATTACAGAACAGTCAAGTCGTTCGCCTCTGCCCCAAGCAACCGGCATTCAGCCGCCAAGCACACCGATGATGGCCCGCATGAATGCCGGCAGATCGTCGGGCGTGCGGCTGGTGACCAGGTTGCCGTCCACCACAACCTCCTTGTCCACCCAGTTGCCCCCGGCGTTGACCAGGTCGTCCCTGATGGAAAAGTAGGACGTGACGGTCCGGCCGCGGATGATGTCCGCCGACACCAGCATCCATCCGGCATGGCAGATGGCGGCCACCAGTTTGCCGGCCTCGGCGAAGCCTTTCACTAGGCCGACCATGGCCGGGTAGCGGCGCATGTGGTCCGGGGCATAGCCGCCGGGAATGACTACGCCGTCATAATCGGCAACAGCGACCTTATCCGCAGCGGTATCGACGGTTACCGGGAGACCGGCCTTGCTTTTATAGGTGCCGGCACTGCCCGACCCCACCACGGTCACCGCCGCCCCCGCTTCTTTGAGCCGGTAGTAGGGATACCAGAATTCGAATTCATTGTAGAAGGTCTCCACCAGGATAAGGATCTGTTTACCCTTGAGCTCCATTGTGTCACCTCGCATTCAAGATTAATTTAAAGGACCGCACCATCTGGTACGGATGATACGATTTCTTGGCCTTGGCCAGGCCGGGAATGCCCATGTCGCTCTCTTTGTTCAGGTAGGTATAACCGTTGAAAAGCATACGGGCGCAGGCGTTGTCGAAATACTGGTACAGCCCCTTGACGCTGCCGAAAGCCTTCTCATACTGTAAGGTCGCCATGTCCCGGGTCAAGGGGGCCGAAATGCCGAAGGCGCTCACCTGGCCGTCGATGCTCAGCAGGATGCCTTTGACGTTGAATGCATCGAAGTGATTCAAGGTGTTGATGGCTGCCTGCTTCTCACACGAAAGATCCACCTGGTCGTCGGCATCGCAGTCGCGCTCCCGGCACCACGCTTCCAGAAAGCGCAGGCAATCCTCGGCATTGTCCCGGCCGATGGAATCAATGGCCACCTTTCCGGTGTCCACGTAATCACGCTGGAACTGGTTGATCAGGTTGCGCTTCTTGGAATACCGGTTTCCTTTGAGCCCGGCCAGGTCGTCGACCCGGTAGACATAGTCGTCATAGGCGCCCTGGTGCATTATCGTGAAGTGGCGGGCGACGGCCTTTTCACCGAAATGGTCGACGTACGTATCGGGAACGAACCAGTACTCCGTGTGCCCGGCAAGCTCGGCCACCGTCACCAGTTCCTCTGGGGTGAACATGCGTTCCGGCGAGATCGGCAGCAGCAGGTGCCGGTTCTTTTTGACGGTCTCGAATTCGGCCGCCACGATGAAGGCATCTTCATATTCGGCGCCGAACGGAACGTATTCGTCATTGGTCCAGGCGATGATGGAGGAGAGGGAGTAGGCGCAAAGTGGATAACGCTGGTTGTTGAAATAGGGAAGATAGGTCGCGTAGTCCGGCGGGGTCAGTTGTTTGAAGTTTATCATGATGTCTTGAGCATGGGCACGGAATCGGCCATGGGTGAAAAACCCAGGGGTCGATAAAATGGATGCGTCTTCCTTTCTGCAATGAGTCCGACCCAGCCGATGCCGTCGGCTTCCAGGCGGGCAACCAGCTTCGCCACCATCCGGGACCCGATGCCCTGCCCCCTGAAGGCCGGGTCCACAGTCACGTCCTGGATGTAGGCGTCGCTGGCCCGGTCGCTGATGGCGCGGCCCATGGCGACGATGGTCTTGCCCTGGCGGGCCACCAGGAAACAGTGGCTGCCGGCAATGATGGCGGCCACCAGGGACGGGTTATCCGCCGCGTCCGTCCACCAGCCGGCCTGCCGGTAGAGTTCGGTCAATCGATCGATGTCCATCCGGGTCGGGGTTTCAAGAAACGAATAGTCAATCATAAGCCAAGGATCATCCGGCGGGATTGTCGAAGAGGCACGAAACCTGGTTGCGGCCGGCCTGCTTGGATTGGTACATGGCCTGATCGGCGCGCTGCACAAAACTGGAGATCTCCTCCCCCTGCCGGTACTGGGTCACACCGATGCTGATGGTGATTTCCAGATTGGAATTCTCTCCGCAGGCGAAATTTTCGGCGGCCACGGCAGACCGGAGCCGCTCGGCCACCGTCCTGGCTTCTTCGCCGTGGGTTCCCGGCAGGATGATGGTAAACTCTTCGCCGCCGTATCGATAGGCGGTGTCCATCTTGCGAAGGCAGGACTTGATAATCCGTCCGAGACGCACGAGGATCTTGTCCCCTTCCAGATGGCCGTAAGTGTCGTTGAAGTCCTTGAAGTTATCGATATCCAGCAGCAGCAGGCTCAGCTTGTGCCCGTACCGGTTGAAGCGTTCGATCTCCCCCTTGAGCTGGCTGTAAAAATGCCGGGAGTTGAACAACTGGGTGAGGCCATCGGTGATGGAGAGTTTTTTCAACTTCTCGAGCATCTGGACCCGCTCCTGATTCAGGCGGCGTTCGTTGAGCACCCGCCTGAGGCGCAGCAGCAGTTCTTCGAAACGGACCGGCTTGAAGACGAAATCACTGGCCCCCTTGCTGATGGCCTCTTCGTATGAGTATTCCGTGCTGTAACCGGTCATGACGATGACGTCGATGTCATGGTTGCGCTTGATCCGGTCGGTCAGTTCCAGTCCGTCCATGCCGGGCAGCAGGATGTCGGTGATGACGACTTCTATAACGGTTCCCGAAAGCACCTCCAACGCCTCCTCGGCACTAGACGCCACCGATGCTTCGTATCCGGAAATCTGGACGAACTCATGCATTGCATCCCGGATGGAGAGGTCATCGTCGACAATAAGAATGTGAGGTGTCATGAAGTTCGATTTTCATTATCGGCAGAACGCTTACGGTTAGCAGTTGACATGCCCGAAAACGGTCTGATATTAATTAAAATTTTACAAAATATGAGAATTATAACCATGTTGAAATCCGGTGTCAACCGGCAGATTCTACCTGTTTCTTTCGAACCTGTAATAATATGAAAAACATACGCAACTTCAGCATCATCGCTCACATCGACCATGGCAAATCCACCCTCTCCGATAGGATGATCCAGTCGAGCAAAATCATCGCGGACCGCGATTTCAAGGACCAGATCCTGGACTCCATGGATATCGAGCGCGAGCGGGGCATCACCATCAAGAGCCAAACTGTGTGTTTGCCATATAAGGCCAAGGATGGCAAGACCTACGACCTGAATTTGATCGACACGCCGGGTCACGTGGATTTCACCTACGAGGTTTCGCGGGCCCTGGCTTCCTGCGAGGGGGCCCTATTGCTGGTCGACGCCAGCCAGGGCGTGGAGGCCCAGACCCTGGCCAACCTCTACCTGGCCCTGGAGCACAACCTGGAGATCATACCGGTGATCAACAAGATCGACCTGCCGTCGGCGGACATCGACCGGGTCAAGGATCAAATCGAAGAGGATCTGGGACTGGACCCGGCAACGGTCATCCTGGCCTCGGCCAAAGAGGGCGTGGGGATCGACAACATCATGGAGGCCGTAGTCCTCAAGCTGCCACCGCCCACGGGCGATGCCGACGCACCGCTCAAGGCCCTGATCTTCGATTCCCACTACGACCCGTTCAGAGGCACCATCGTTCATTTCCGCATCAAGGAGGGCACCATCCGGACCGGGGACCGCATCCGCTTCATGTCCAACAACGCCACCTACAAGGTGGAGGAGGTGGGCGTGTTCCAGATCGTCCGGGTACCCAAAAAAGAGCTGAGCGCCGGAGAGGTGGGGTACATGATCGCCGGCATCAAAACGGTGAGCGACACCCGCTGCGGCGACACGGTCACCCACCACCGCCGGCCATGCGACAGGCCGCTTTCCGGGTTCAAAGAAGCCAAGCCGGTGGTTTTTTCATCCATCTACCCGGTGGCATCCGACGCTTACGAAGACCTGGTCGTAGCCATGGAGAAGCTCAAGCTCAACGACGCCTCGCTGATTTATGAGAAGGACAGCAGCGCCGCCCTGGGATTCGGCTTTCGTTGCGGCTTCTTGGGGTTGCTGCACCTGGAGGTGGTCCAGGAGCGACTGGAGCGCGAGTACGACCTCTCCCTGATCCTTACCGCACCCTCGGTTCGCTACCGCCTGATGATGAACGACGGCGAGGAACTGATCATCGACAACCCGGCCCTTTACCCTGACCCCACCAACATTGAGTATGCCATGGAGCCTTACATCAAGGCGGCCATCATCATCCCGGACCGCTACATGGGCGCCGTGATGAAGCTCTGCCTGGAACGGCGGGGCATCAACAAGAACTACCAGTACCTGACCAACAAGCGCCTGGAGATGGTTTTCGAACTGCCCTTGGGGGAGGTGATCTACGACTTTTATGACCGGCTCAAATCCATTACCCAGGGCTACGGTTCCTTCGACTACGAACTGATCGATTACCGCCGGACCGACCTGGTGAAGCTGGATTTTCTGATCAACGGGGAACGGGTGGATGCCCTGTCCATGCTGATCCACCGGGACAACGCCGTTGGCCGCGCCCGCATCGCCTGCGACAAGCTCAAAGACGAGATCCCGCGCCAGATGTTCAAGATCGCCATCCAGGGGGCCATCGGCGGCAATATCATCTCGCGTTCCACCGTCTCGGCCTTCCGCAAGGATGTAACCGCCAAGTGCTACGGCGGGGACATCAGCCGCAAACGCAAGCTGCTGGAGAAACAGAAAAAAGGCAAGAAGCGCATGAAAATGGTGGGCCAGGTGATGCTGCCCCAGTCCGCCTTTCTGGCGGTGCTGAAAACCGACACGGACTGATAGGAAGAACCATGGGAAAAACCATCGCACAGAAAATAGTCGACGACCACCGCGTCGGCACTCCGGACACGGACGTTCACGTCATCCGGTTGGATGCCGTCTTCTGCCATGAAATCACCACGCCGCCGGCCATCCTGGACCTCGAGCGGCGCGGAAAGGACCGGGTATTCGACCCGGCACGGATCAAGGTGGTCATCGACCACGTATCCCCGGCCAAGGACTCCAAGACCGCCCTGCAGGGCCGGATCCTGCGGGCCTGGGCCCGGCGCCACGGCATCGTCGATTTTTTCGATATCGGTGCCAACGGCGTCTGCCATGCCCTCTTCCCGGAAAAAGGGTTCGTCCGACCCGGCTACACGGTGATCATGGGTGATTCGCACACCTGCACCCACGGCGCCTTCGGCGCCTTTGCCGCCGGCGTCGGCACCACCGACCTGGAAGTGGGCATCCTCAAGGGCGTCTGCGCGTTCAGGACGCCGGACACCATGCGCATCAACATCACCGGGACCCTGCCCGATGGCGTCTTTGCCAAGGACGTCATCCTGTCGGTCATCGGCCGCATCGGCGTCGACGGCGCCACCAACAAGGTGATCGAGTTTGCCGGGCCTGTGGTGGCCGCCATGGACATGGAGTCGCGCATGACCCTGTGCAACATGGCTGTCGAAGCCGGCGGCACCTGCGGCATCTGCGCCCCGGACCGGATCACCGTGGATTACCTGTGGCCTTTTATCAAGGATGAATACGACAGCCGGGAAGCGGCGCTGGCGGCCTTCTCCCGTTACCAGCCCGACCCGGATGCCGCCTACGCGAGGACCATCGACCATGACGTTTCCAACCTGACGCCCATGGTCACCTTCGGTTTCCGGCCGGACAACGTCAAGCCGGTGTCCGATATGACCGGCACCCGGGTGGACCAGGTGTACATCGGGTCCTGCACCAACGGCCGCATCAGCGACCTGCGCATTGCCGCCCGGGTCCTTGATGGAAAACGCGTCAGTGAAACGGTGCGGGCCATCGTTTCGCCGGCTACGCCGACAATTTACCGCCAGGCCCTGGAAGAGGGGCTCATCAAGATCTTCATGGACGCGGGCGCGTGCGTCACAAACCCCACCTGCGGCGCCTGTTTAGGCATGAGCAACGGGGTGCTGGCCGAGGGTGAAGTCTGCGCGGCCACCACCAACCGCAATTTCAACGGCCGCATGGGCAAGGGGGGCATGGTCCACCTGGTGAGCCCGGCCACCGCCGCCGCCACCGCAATAGCCGGCACCATCGCCAACGCCCCGCTGTTCAAAGGAAACCACCATGAAATCATTTAACGGATCCGCCCTCTTCCTGGACCGGTCGGACATCAACACCGACGAGATCATCCCGGCCAAATACCTCACGGAAATCTCCCGCGACGCCCTGGCGCCCCACCTGCTGGAAGACCTCGAACTGGACGGGTTCGACCCGGCCAGGGATATCGCCGGCAAGCGTGTCATCGTCACCCGCGCCAACTTCGGCTGCGGCTCCTCCCGGGAACATGCCCCCTGGGCGCTGGAGGCCAACGGCATCACCTTGGTGGTCGCCGAAGGCTTTGCCCGTATCTTTCGCCAGAACATGTTCAACTGCGGCATGATGGCCGTCGAACTGCCGGCAGAAGACATCGCACGGCTGTTTTCGACCTTCGCCGGCCGTGAAACAACCGTGGAGACGAATGTGGACGGCGGTACTATCACCTTTTCAGCCGACGGCGCAAAGGAGACAGTCCCCTGCTCCATCTCCGGATTCGATGCGGACCTGGTTAAGGCCGGCGGTTGGGTTGAGTATGCGGATGCAAACTTTTAGAGGGAAGACGATTCTGACCACACTTGCCGTCGCCCTTTTGCTGGCATGGGCAGCCGGAGGTGCAGCGGCACAGGAATCGCCCCATCCCCTTTATGGACAGCTGATGGTGGCGGCCTTTTCCGTAGACGACACGGATGAGACTCTGGAAGGCGACAGTTTCGACCTTACCCTGTTCGGCGCAGCCGCCCAGAAGCCGCTGCTCGCCGGTTTGCCTGTCGATCTGGGATTCGAAACCGGCGCCCTGTTCTCCTGGAAAAACGATACGCGCTTTGCCCAAGTCTCCAGCGGTCCGTCCGGCGGCACCATCCGGGTCGAAATCGACAATCAGATGCTGCTGGTTGACTATTTCTTCGGCGGATATGCGGGGTTCCGACCGACCCGCTGGCTGCGCCTTTTTGCCGGTGCCGGCCCCCTTCTGGTTTACGGGTACCGGGAAATCGAACCCGAGCCATATGAAGATGTGCCAGCCGACAAGGCTTACGAATCCAAGCTTGCCGTGGGCGCTTATGCGCGTTGCGGCGCCGAAATCGTTTTCAGCGACCGCTGCATGCTCGGCGCAGGGGTCCGGGCAACCACCAGCGGCCTGGAATTCAATAATTCCATTGGCAACATCCGCTATGAGGGCATCCAGTATTTTCTGAGTTTCTCCTTCAGCTTATAGGATCGATGGGGGTCGAGATGACGATTGCCGCCTACCTGACATTAGCCCTGCTTCTGGTGCTGTTCGTTCTGCTGGTAAAAACGAAGATCCCGGCACCGGCGATTTTCGTCGGGGCGCTGGCTGTGGCAATGACCCTGAACCTGGCACCGACCGATGAGCTGTTGAAGGGATTCAGCAACCAGGGCATGCTCACCGTGGCCGTCCTGTTCATGGTGGCGGCCGGCATGTATGCCACCGGTGCTATCACTATGATCATGGACAAGCTCATCGGCCTTCCCAAATCCATTGCCGGCGCCCAGGTCAAGATACTGCCCCCCATCGCGATAGGCAGCGCATTTCTCAACAACACCCCCCTGGTGGCCATGATGATACCGGTGATCAGGGACCTTTCCCGCGCCAGCCGGCTGCCCGCCAAGCAGCTTTACCTGCCGCTGAGCTTTGCCTCGATTATGGGCGGCATGTGCACGATCATCGGCACGTCCACCAACCTGGTCATTGCCGGCCTGATCATCGATGCCATCGCCGAAGGCAGTCCGACGCTGCCCGACATCCGGGCCCTGAAGATGTTCGACCCGGCCCTGGTGGGCGTGCCCATCGCCGTCACCGGCATCGCGTTCATGATTGTATGTGGCCGCTTTTTCCTGGCCGGCCGGAAGGATGACAAGGCGCCCGAAACGGTCGTGCGGCGCTATACGGCGGAATTCGAGATCCCTGAGGGGTCGCGGATCGTCGATCGCACCCTGGAGGAGACGGGCATTGCCAGCGGCGACAACGTTGAAGTGCTCTACATTCGACGCGCGGACACGATCCTGACCAATGACCTGATGAATGAACGGCTGGAAGCAGGAGACCTGCTGTCGTTTTCCGCCGATGTCAACGCCATGACCGAGCTGTGGCGGACCAATGCGTTGGTGCCGCACCTCACCCTGAACCCCATGGAAACCGAGCGGCACACCCACCATCTGGTCAAAGCCGTGGTCTCCCGGCAAAGCATTGCGGTGGGCAAGAAGATTCCCGACCTCCCCCGGGACGTCAACGCCTGCCAGTATAAGTTCGTCGCCCTTTCGCGGGACAGCCAGCCCCTTGCCGGCCCCCTGGAGGAGGTGGTCATCGAAGCCGGCGACAACGCGGTCCTGGAAGTCAACGACGATTTTTTCTATGCGTGCCAGATCGACCACGACTTTGCCCTGACCAAAGCCCTGGATGGCTTTCACCTCCAGCGGACCGACCGGGCGGTGGAGGCCAGTCTGATCACGCTGGCGATGATCGGTGTGGTGGCCATGGGTTGGATGAGCATGCTCAATGCCAGCCTGCTGGCCAGCGGGGCCATGATTTTCACGGGCTGCCTGAACCTGCGCACGGCCGCGCGCAGCATCGACTGGGGAACCCTGGTGGTGATTGCCTGTGCCATCGGCCTGGAGTCGGCGGTCACCCGCAGCGGACTGGCGAAAGAGATTGCCGGCCTGTTGACCACCATGGGCGGAGACAATCCCCACCTGGCCCTGGCGGTAATTTTCGTCGGCTGCTCCTTCATGACCAACGTGATCACCAACAACGCGGCCGCCGCCTTCATGTTCCCCATCGCCCTGTCCACGGCCAGTCAGCTGGGGGTCAACTTCATGCCCTTTGCCATCACGCTGATGATATCGGCCTCGTGCGCCTTCATCACCCCCACCGGCTATCAGACCAATCTCATGGTCTGGGGACCGGGTGAGTACCAGTTCACCGACTTCGTTAAAATCGGAACGGTCATCACCCTCATCGTGGCCGCCATGACCATCTTTCTGACCCCGTTGATCTACCGTTTTTAGCACCGGGTTTTCTTCTCAGGATCATTATTATTAAGTAAAACCGACATTTTCCCACAAATACCGGCCCCTGTACGTGGACCTGATCCTGCGGTTTTGCCTGAACTCCCGGACGATCACATCCCCGCAACCCGAAAAAAAATGTCTTGACAGCCCCCGCCTTTCTGTATATTGAATTTTGTATACAAAATACAACAAAAGGTGTTGATCACCACCACACTGCCGGCTGCCCCCGTAAACCGGATCCAGCGAGCCCATGAAAAACATCGGTACCACCCACGAAAACCTGGATCATAAAGCGTACCTGATCATCAAGGCGATGATCGATGATCGCCGCCTGGCGCCGGGAGATAAAATCAGCCAGGAACAGCTGGCCGGTGAGCTGGGCATCAGCCGGACACCCCTGATCAGTGCCCTGAAGTATCTGGAGAAGGAAAAACTGGTGGAGGCCAAACCCCGCCGGGGCTTTTTCGTGCGGGCCTTCGACCGGCAGGAGATGGTCAGCATCTTCGAACTGCGGGAAGTTTTAGAAGGACTGGCGGCCAGACGGGCGGCCATGGCGGTCAATGATCAGCAGGTGGCAAAGCTGCGCGGATTTTTCTCGGGGTTCATCGGTAAAGGAACCATTTCCAACTACCGCGACTACCGCCGCGAAGACCGTCGATTTCATAACTTCGTTACCCGAATCGCCGCCCGGGAGTTTCTGGAAAGTATCCTTTCAACCTACAACATTATCAGTTTCTCCTATCAGCTCGTCACGTTCGAAGGCCTGGTGCGCTCCCCCGATGAAACCCTCGGCGAACACCTGGACATCATCGACGCCATCTGCCATCGGGACCCGGAGGCGGCCGAGACCATGATGCGCCGGCATTTCAAACGGACCATCGCCCACCTTGCCAATCCGGCCGGAAACCGTCCCGCTGTCCCGCCACAACATGCAGCCGATACCGTCAAGTCGATGCCCCCCGACACGGACAAAAAAGAAAAAGCGCGGCAAGGTAGTGGTCATCCATGACTGGCGGATTGAAATCCCGATCGGACCGGCTGCACGGTTCGACCCAAAGACCAGACAGTATCGGTCGAAACGGTATATCCCGTGAGAATAGGCATTTGAGCCCAAGGGCACGATTCATGGGTGGATAAGCACACTATACCGGAGAGTGATCCGGTCAGCAGGGAGGGGGACCAGCGATGCAAGCACGTCTGTCAACGGTTTCCAAAAACTACTCACACCATCGATAGGGAGGAATTAAAATGAAAAAGATTCTGTTTGTCAGCCTGATCGTTCTGCTCGCCGCTGCCACGGGTGTGGCCATGGCCGCCAAAGGGTTTCCCAAGCGCAACATCACGGCCGTGGTGGTCTGGGGCGCCGGCGGCGGCACGGATACCTGCAATCGTATCATTCACGCCGAAATGGCCAAAGTCCTGGGCGTCAACATCAACGTCATCAACAAAACCGGTGGCGTGGCCGGATCCGTGGGCATGAGCCATGCCTACAGCCAGAAGCATGACGGCTACACCCTGTGCGGCCTGTCCGAATCCAACGTCACCGCCGGCGTTCAGGGCGGGTGGGATAAGAAATTCGATGTGTGGGACACCTTTATCGTCGGCGGGTCCCCCGACGTGATTTCGGTCACCCCGGACACCCCCTACCAGAATCTGACCGATCTCATCGAAGCCGCCAAGAAAAATCCCAACAGCATCAAGGCCGCCGCCAGCGGTGCCGGTTCCATTCATCATCTGAACCTGCTGGCCGTTGAAAAAGGCTCGGGGGCCGACTTCAATTTCATTCCCTACAAGGGCTCGGCCCCCAGCCAGTATGCAGCCATTACCGGAGAGGTCTCGGTGGTGGTCACGTCCCTGGCCGAACAGCAGCAGCTGCTGCGCGGCGGCAAACTGCGTGCCCTGGGCATGCTGATCCCCGAGAGCTTCGATGTCGAGGGTCTGGGAAACATTCCGTCATCCTTCGACGCCTATCCTAGCCTGTCCGAATATCTGCCGATTTCCCAGGCCATCGGCTTTGCCGTCCCCGCCGATGCACCTGCCGAAGCCAAGGCGGTACTGGTGGATGCCTTCAATCAGGCCATGGCCACGGAGAAAGTCAAAACCTGGGCCAAGGAGAACTACTACCTGCTTTCCGGAAAATCCGGTGCGGAGTCCAAGGCGGTGTTCGATGCCTTGGAATCCAACTTTGCCTGGACCCTATGGGAACTGGGTGCCGCAACTGTTGAACCGTCCAAGCTGGGAATTCCCAAGCCGTAACCGATATATGAACATCAACGTTCCCGGGCGACAACCTTTTTCTCGGGTGTCGCCCGGGGGATATCAAGGACCATTTAGGGTTAAACTTTAAGTGTTAAGTGATTAAGCTGTGGATCGAATCTAATTTCATAGACGGTCAGAATACTTCAGTTTAACACTTAACACTTTCTACCTAAAACTTTAATCATATATTTGGGATCGAAAAAACAACCCCGATCCCTCATATAATGATCTTCGCCAAGGATCTATTCCCATGCTGGAAACAGACAAACTGCGCAAAGCGGATATTTTCTCAGGCGCGGCAATCAGCCTGTTCGGCCTGTGGGTGGTCGGCCAGGCATTGAAGATGCCCATGAAAGACTCCTGGGGCGGCGTCCAGAATGTCTGGTTTGTCTCACCGGCCCTGTTCCCGCTTTTCGTGGGCGGCATCATCACTGTGCTGGGCATTGCTCTGGTGGTCAATGCCCTGAAGACCGTCGGGGTTGCGGGGTTGAAAGACACGCTTGGCTGGCTGAAAAGCCCCGAACTGATCCTCTTTCTAAGATCCGAGGCCATGATCCGGTTCCACGCCGTCGTCGTGCTCCTGTCCAGCTTTGTCTTTCTCAACATATCGCGGATTGACTTTTTCCTCTGCAGCGTCCTGTTTTTGTGTGCGTTCATCACCATGTTCTACCTGGATGATCCGGCCCTGCTCGTCAGGATGCTTCGGTTTTACCTGGTCGGCACGGTTGGCTTCATCCTGTGGTTCGTGCTGGACGTTCCAGTGGTATTGGAAGCCATGGTGCCCTACCCCAGCGACTGGCTCACCCTGGTCTTTATTCTGCTTTACGGCGTCTATGTGTTCCACCTCGTCCGCCATCAACCACGGCTGCGGAAAAAATACAGAACCGGCCTGTTCCTGTCGATCGCGGCCCCGTTTACCATCGGCTCGATTTTCAAATATTTTCTGCTGGTGCCCATGCCCACCGAAGGCCTGATCGTGGCAGTGATGGATGCCGTCCGTTATTGGGATTTCTGATGCCCTGCACTGGAGTTGAAGCCCCATGAATGTATTTACACGAATTGGAGAATTTTTCGGGATCGTCGGTCACCTGGCCGCTGACCCCATCAGCTTGGCCGTGCTGTTCGGCTCGGTGATCCTGGGCATCCTGTTCGGCGCCATGCCCGGCCTGACGTCGACCCTGGGCGTTGCCCTGCTGACCGCCCTGACCTACGGCATGGACACCAACCTGGCCATGGTGTGCCTGCTGGCCATCTATGTGGGCGGCACCTATGGCGGTTCTTACTCCTCCATCTTGATCAACATCCCGGGAACGGCGGCGGCGGCAGCCACGGCACTGGACGGCTACCCGCTGGCCTGCAAGGGCGAAGGCGGACGGGCCATCGGCCTGACCACCACGGCATCGGCCATCGGCACCATCATCAGCATGCTCTTCGTGGTGAGCATTTCACCGATCATTTCTCATTTTGCCCTGCAGTTCACCTCTTTCGAATTTTTCCTGCTGGCCTTTTTCGGCATTCTCATCAGCGGCACCCTCACCAGCCCCGACCTGGTGATCAAGGGCTGGATCGCCGGTTTTCTGGGGCTGTTTTTGGCCTGCGTGGGTCGTGATCTGCTTCAGTTCTACCCGCGTTTCACCTTCGGCATCACCCAGTTGGACAGCGGCATCGAGGTGGTGCCGGTACTCATCGGGGCCTTCGGCATCCCCCAGATTATCCAGGTGCTCAAGGACCGCTTCCAGATCGGCGAAGCCCAGCGGCTGCAGCGCATCATCCCCGAGTTGGGCACGGTGGTGCGCAATGTCCCCGCCATCACCCGTTCGGCATTGATCGGCGTCGGCATCGGCGCCGTTCCCGGCATCGGTGAGGATATCGCCGGCTGGGTCTCCTACGGCACGGCCAAGAACACCTCCAAACATCCGGAAACCTTCGGCAAAGGAGAACTCCAGGGCGTTCTGGCCAGCGAGACGGCCAACAACGCCTGCGTGGGCGGGGCGATGATCCCGCTGTTGAACTTAGGAATTCCCGGCAGCCCGCCGGCGGCCATGCTGTTGGGGGCACTGATGCTTCACGGCGTCACCCCGGGCCCCATGATCACCTTCGAGCATCCCACCTTCATTCTCGAGGTGGCGGCTATCCTGCTGCTGGCGTCAATGGCCATGTGGTGTGCCGGCATGCTCCTGGCCAAGCAGGTGGTCAAGGTCCTGCGCATCCCCACCCAGCTGTTCATGCCCATCATCGGTGTGCTGTGCATCATCGGTTCTTATTCTCTGGGCCTGAGCACCTTCAACCTCTACCTGATGCTGCCGGTGGGCATCATCTGCTTTTTTCTCACGGAGATGGGCTATCCCATCGCACCGCTGGTCATCGGCGTCATCTTGGGACCCATGGCAGACGAGAACCTTCGCCGTGCCCTGATGGTCTCCCAAGGCAGTTTCGCGCCCGTCTTCACGCGTCCGGTGTCGTTGATCCTGTTCATCATCATCGTCTGGACCATCGTCAGCCAGTTCCAGTGGTTCCGCAGGTCCAAGGACCGCGCTCTGAACCTGATCTTTTCCCGGAAAAACACCTGCGAAGCCATTCTCGATGAAGAAAGCAAGAACCACTAATCCACGCACCCGGTTGCAAAAACAAAAGGCGGCCATCAACCGCCGCCAGGAGGTTCAAATATGCTGAAAATGGCCATCATCACCGGTTTCCTGTCCAAGACCAAAGACCGGTTCCACGAATACAACGCACCCTTGAACCTGGACGAGAAGTTCGGCCTGATGGCCGCGATCGACGGTTATGACGGTGTTGAAATCGTCTACCCCTACGAAGTCAATGACCCGGCGGCCACCCGGCAGGTGCTGGACAAGCATGGGCTGACGGTGGCGGCCGTCAACGTCAACGTCAAGGCGGAGCCGGAATTCCGCAACGGCGGCCTCACCTCCCGCGACCCCGCCGTGCGCGAAAAAGCGGTGCGCTTCATCAAGGAGGCCAAGGATTTCGCCCATGCCGTGGGTGCCGACAAGGTCACCTGCTGTCCACTGGGCGACGGCTATGAATTCGCCTTCCAGCACGACTACGCCAAGACCTGGCGCTACCTGGTGGAGACATTCGGCACCGCCGGCGACTACCGGCGCGACATTCCGCTCTTCGTGGAATACAAACCCAGCGAAACCCGGGGACGCTGCTTCGTCGATTCGGCATCCAAGGCCCTTTGCCTGCTCAACGACATCGGCAACACGGACATGGGTATCACCCTGGATTTCGGCCACTCCATGTACGGCAATGAAAACCCCGCCGAAGCCCTGACCATGTTGGCCGAAAGTCCATACCCCTATTACATCCACATCAACGACAACGACGGTCGCTGGGACTGGGACTACTTTTGCGGCACCAAGCATTTTTTGGAATATGTCGAATTTCTCTACTACCTGAAACGCTACGGCTACAACGGATATCTCACCTCTGACACCTCCCCCACCCGCTGGGATATCCGGGGCACCTTCGAGGCCAACAGCCGGATGACCAACCGCATTTGGCAGTTGCTGGACGACGTGGACGACGGTCGCCTGGCCGCGTTGATGGCCGGCGATGATTATCTGGAAACGTGGAAATTCATCGAAAGCAACATTTTCGGTCTGAAATGAAGGGCAACGCGAGATGACCGACACCATTATCGACCGGGACGAACTGCTGGCGACCCTGCCGCCGCCCTGGCCCGCGGATCCGTTTCCGTCCATTCGCAAGACGGTCGCCGAATCGGCGACCCGCCTGGTCGTCCTGGATGACGACCCCACCGGCACGCAGACCGTTCACGGCATGCCGGTGCTCACGTCCTGGTCAGTTGCCTGCCTGGAGAGGGAGTTGAAAGCGGCCGGTCCGGGCTTTTTCATCCTGAGCAATTCGCGCAGCCTCACGGCACCGGCGGCAGAGGCGTTGAGTCGGGAAATCGGTGGCCACCTCCGCCGGGCGGTCGCTTCCACCGGCGTTCCCGTATCGGTGATCAGCCGCAGCGACTCGACCTTGAGGGGTCATTTTCCCGGTGAAGTGGATGCGTTGATGGAGGCCATGGACGCGCCGCTCCTGCCCCGCATCATCGTCCCCTGCTTTTTCGAGGGAGGGCGCCTGACGGCCAACGACGTTCACTACGTGGCTGAAGGCGATCGGCTCGTCCCTGCGGCGCAGACGCCCTATGCCCGGGATGCTGCCTTTGGATACCGCCGGTCGAACCTGAGGGAGTGGGTGGCGGAAAAAACCGGCGGGGCCGTTTCCGGAGATCAGGTCGCCTCGGTGACCATCGAGGATATCCGCCGGGGCGGCCCGGATCAGGTGGCCGAACGCCTCACGTCCCTGCCTGCGGGCAGCTGCTGTATCGTCAACGCCGTGGAATACAGCGACCTTTCGGTTGTCGTGGCCGGTCTCCTGGCCGCCGAAGCCCGGGGCCTGCGGTTCGTCTTTCGCAGCGGCGCCTCCTTCGTGCGCGTTCGGGCCGGGATCGCCGCCAGGGATCTGCTCGATGGTGCTGAGTTGAACGTCGGCAACGGTAACGGCGGCCTTTTCGTGGTCGGTTCTTACGTGCCCAAAACCAGTGCCCAACTGACCGTCCTGCGCGCCCGGGACCAAGTGGTGGACATCGAGCTCAAGGTCGACGACCTGCTGGACGACGCCCGGCAGTCGGCTGCCGTTGCCGCTGCCATTGCCGCCGCCGACCAGGCGCTGGCTGCAGGCCGGGACGCGCTGCTTTTCACCAGCCGCGAGCTCGTCGCGGGCCCTGACGCAAAAAGCAGCCTGGATATTGGTCGGCGGGTGTCGGACAGTCTGGTCGCCGTGGTTCGCGGCATCGACTGCCAGCCCGGCTACCTGGTGGCCAAGGGGGGCATTACCTCCAGCGATGTGGCCACCAAGGGGCTGGGCGTGCAGCGGGCCATGATCATGGGCCAGGTGCTGCCCGGCGTTCCCGTTTGGCGGCTGGGCCGGGAAAGCCGCTGGCCGGGCATGGCTTACATTGTCTTTCCCGGTAATGTAGGCGACGACGACGCACTGGCCGACATCCGGCAGCGCCTGTCGCTGCCGGCAGCGACTCCAACCGATAATTGCCGGTAAACAGAGAAGACATGCTGGTATCCACCGAACAACTTCTCAAGCAGGCCCGGCAGGATAGCTATGCCGTGGGCGCCTTCAATGTCTATACCCTCGAAGGTGTCCGTGCGGTGGTATCGGCGGCCGAGCAAGTCCACAGCCCGGCCATCCTCCAGGTGTTGCCATCGGCTCTCGAGCTGGTGGGCACCGCCCTGATCGCCTGCTGCCTGGAGGCCGCGCGTCAAGCTGCCGTTCCCATGTCCGTCCACCTGGACCACTGCCGTTCGCCAACCACCATCACCGGGGCACTGAACGCCGGCATCTCGTCAATCATGGCCGACGGTTCGCAACTGCCCTTCGCGCGCAACATGGACTTTACCCGGCGGATGGCTGCGCTGGCCATATCCATGCAGAGGACGGTCGAAGCTGAACTGGGGTGTCTGTCGGGCACCGAAGACGGCATTACGGTCGCCGACCGAAAAGCCCGCCTCACCGACCCGGACCAGGCAACCGACTTCGTCGATCACACCGGCGTGCATGCCCTGGCCGTATGCATCGGTAATGTGCACGGCAGATATCACTCACCGCCGGAATTGGATTTTGACCGTCTCGCCGCCATCGCCGACCGGGTAAGCATCCCCCTGGTGCTCCACGGCACCTCTGGTCTGCCCGACGCCATGATCACCCGGGCGGTGTCCATGGGGGTGGCAAAATTCAACGTCAACACCGAGCTTCGCGATGCCGGCATCGCCGCCGGCGGCAGGTATATGCGATTGTCGGAAAAACCCGAGTTGGTGGATCGTATGCAAACCGAAATCGAGGCCATGAAACACCCCGTGATCGCCAAGCTCGTTCTCTTCGGATCGGCGGGCAAGGCCCCCTGAACGACAACCCGGCATCTATAAGAATAAACCCATCAAAGGAGGAAAAATCAGATGAACCAGACCAAGCACACCGTCAAAACCATTCAGGACATGCGTGACCGGGTCGAAACCATCACCATGCTCACGGCCTACGACTACCCCACCGCCAAGCAGATCAACGATGCCGGCATCGACATGATCCTAGTGGGCGACTCCTGCGCCATGGTGGTCCATGGCCACCCCAACACCCTCAACGCCACCATGGACATGATGGTGCTGCACTGCGCCGCCGTGGCTCGCGGATGCGCCCGCACCATGGTGATCGCCGACATGCCTTTTGGTTCCTTCCAGTACTCCGTCGAGGAAACCATGCGCAACGCAGCCCGTTTCGTCACCGAAGCCAAGGTTGACGGGGTCAAGTTCGAAGCGACCCCCCACCATATCGAAAAGACCAAGGCCATTGTGGAGATGGGCATCGCGGTAGTCGGCCATGTGGGCCTGCATCCCCAGGCCGTCGGCGCCCTGGGCGGACTCAAGGTTCAGGGAAAATCCGTAGAAACGGCCCGCAAGGTTGTCCGCGAAGCCCTGGCCCTGCAGGAAGCCGGCGCCTTCGCCATCATCTTCGAGGCGGTGCCGGCCAAGCTGTCCGCCTATGTCACCCGGAAACTGCGCATTCCCACTATCAGCATCGGGGGCGGCCCCGGTTGCTCCGGTCAGCTGCTGGTCACCCCGGATGTGCTGGGCATGTTCGAAGCGTTTACGCCCAGTTTTGCCAAGCGCTATCAGAACTTCAACGGCCTGATGAAAGAAACCTTTGCCAGGTATGCCGAAGAGGTAAGAACCGGTGTCTTCCCCGGAGAGGAGCACAGCTACAAGATGTCCGATGAAGTGCTTGACGCCATTGAAACCGAATTCGGAAAGGCCGAATAACCCGTTCGATACCGGCCGGCAGCGACAGCCCCCAGGCATCAATCGGGTTGCCGATACAGGGGAATTGCCACGCCCCGCCCGTCGGCATCGCATGGCTCAGGCAGGTTCCTTCCAAAAGCGGCTGCAGCTTTTTATGGTCGAGTTGCTGGAAGGCCGATCCTGCCGACCCGCGGCACCGGCTGCAGGTTGGATGAAGCCCCTTATTATTGAACCATATCGAACAAAAAAGCCCTTGACTTACTTTTACAAAAGGGTTTATATGCGGACTTTCTTGAAAGGGCACCCTGCCTTTTCAGAAGCCCCGCCGAGGTAGCTCAGTCGGTAGAGCAGGGGACTGAAAATCCCCGTGTCGGCAGTTCGATTCTGTCCCTCGGCACCAGTAAAATCAACGGTTTACAGCGATTAAGTTGTAAGCCGTTTTTCTTTTGGAAGGCCTCAGCGCCCAATCTGCGCCCACATTTTTGAAAACCATGACAAAATCCGCTAAAGCCCCCCTTACTGGACACCCCTCACCTCAAGCACTCAATATAGAAGAACTCTTCTATTATGATTTTCTACTTTTTATGAGATTTTGTTAATCGTCTCCTGCAAGCTCTTTATGCAATGACCTTTAAAATAGACCCGCCCGTAGACTCCCTGCTGAATTTTTTACCTAATTAAAGGGTCACCTACCCTGCTCATGATCGAGGTGGAGTTCCCTGGCAAACGCAGTGACACGGATATTTTTGCACTGATCCACATCAAACTCGGCCTTCAGCTGGTCCCCTACCCCGCTCGTTGCACAGGCGGCATTT